>JAYSML010000113.1:0-3022 GCA_043724745.1 bacterium | reverse complement strand
AAAGGAAATAAATGATTTCCTCATCAAAGACCTAAAGAAACATAGAGACAACATAGGTTCAAATATACAAGAAATCCAAAATAGTAAACAGGCCGAAATAGATAGACTTAGAAATCAATTGAGCGGAGCTATGTCTGAAGATTTCAGTCTCAGAGAATATTTCTCACCTGAAAGAATTAGATTAGCCAAACTAAAAGATAGTTTTAGAACACTAAAAAATGATACAGCGAAATATCCCAAAAACGTTTTAATCTATGCTATGTCATATAGTAAATGATTACTAGGAGGAGCAAAACAACCAATAAAAAGACAGTTCTTCAAAATGGCTCTAAGATGGAATTCAAATAAAATTTGAGAAAAGATTCAAAACCTAGAAAAAGAATTACAACCAACATGAAGTGAATCAGAAAAAAGAAAATTCACAAAACAATTAATACTAGAACAAGTCAAAGAAGCTAAAATACATTATCTAAACAATGTTAAACAAGACATTTGACTAGCAGCCTAATTTTTATTCTTTATTAGAAATACCATGTTACTTACAATATCAGACGCAAAAAAATATGCAATTGAAAAAGTACAAGAACTTACTTGAGAAGAAGTAGATAATACAGAAAAAGAAATTATAGAAACGATTATCGAAGAAGATATTACGGAAAAAATATATTCTATAGTATCAGAAGAAGAAATAGAAAATGCTAAATTCGCTAGTGAAGCAGAATTGGAATGATATCTTTTTCATAAGATTCCAAATTACTCAAAGCTACTAGAAGATACGGTTATAAACTTCTTATCAGAATACCTATCTGAAGACGATGAAGAAGAAACAGAATAATAGAAAATCATTTAATATATACATATACAGATGCCAAGTCCAAAAAATCAATTAGAATTATCAAAAAACAGAGCAAGAGAATTGTTGGATCTCAATAATTCTGCTAGTTCCAAAACTTCTGATAACTTATTATCCATACTCGAAGCTGGAGAGGGATCTTTTATCACAAGAGATATTCTGGATCAATTTCTACACAACTATCTAGATAACGCCATAACTATCAATACCGCCGAAACAAATTTATGATATTCTCGATCTAGGCTTAGACAACATCTAAGCGTAAAAGATAAACTAGCTTATATCACAGCAAACCTATATGCATACAATACCTGAATGAATATATCCACTGTGCCACCAACAACATCTATAGATAATATTGTGGACGTGGACCTTAGAACACAACTCGAGCAACTAATATGTAACATAGAAACAAACCTACTTAGCGATAGAGACTTCACAGAATCTCGAATTCTCAGAAATGCAGCTATAAATAGATTTGAATGTAAACTAAACGTAGCTGAAAGAAATGAATTAAACTGACTAGCAAATCAATTGAAACAAGTTTGTAATGATAATGAAATAGGAACTTTGGCATACGCTACTGATTTCACAAATGAATCTGACGCACAAAAGATAATGAAACTTTATGAGGTATTATGACAACTAAGTGCAATCTGAATAAACCCACCAGATATTGTAGTAAAATGATTTGAGAAATTTAACGAAAAAATCAAGCCACTAAAAGATCTAGACGAACATTTCAAACATATGACAAAGACTTTGAATATGATACACAGAGTTGCACAAAAATGATACCATTCTATGGTTACACCAAATCAAAGAGGGAAACTAGAAAAGATAATGGATACACTATGAGAGAGAGATGGAGTAAACAAAGCATTATTGGAATACAATAAAATAGAAAATTTCAAAACAAACAATGAACATACATTCATAGAAGATTTACTTAGCAATATCCAGAGAAATCCAAAGTACGAAGAAACACTATTAGCAAACTGAATAAGCAAAGCGCAATTCAACGAATGGTTTATTTCTTTAAGCACATTTTTGGTTACAGAACAATGTAAAACATGATTTGAATCACAAAAAACCAAAACATTTGGAACTAGAACAGTAGATTTTGAAAGAGATACACAATCTCGAAGAGGTATGGTAAGAAGAAGACTTTTTGAAATTGCAGATCGTATGATAGGCAATGACTTTTGATCAGATTTAGATTTTGACATTGCAAATAGTTATTTCGAAAAATTCAAAGATTTATTTTTCGCCAAAGAAGAAGATAATTATAGAGAATGAGATTCCAATCTATTGCAATATAACCGTATGTCCACTGTTACTGCAGCCATCATTAGAAGAAGAGTTCCAGCATTGTCAAATAGTAGAAGAATCTGACCAGGTTCAGCTTGACGTAGAATGTTTAAGTTTGTAGAAAATGCTCTCAAAGGAACAAATAGATGACTTTTTGGTCGAATTAGAAGAGTCCGACATGATGCTGATGATGCTACAATCGTAGCAATGGTTGTAATGGCTCAAAACCAAGCCACAAATCAAATGTTCTATCAAGATAAAAATCAATTCAAAGAACGTGAACGTCGATATGGCAAGATTTTCAGAAGAATAAGATTTACAGAACACTGTAGAGAAGCAGTCAGAGACGCAATTGCCCCTACTGCAAACAAAGCCCTCCAACTCACAGAAATGGCAACCAAAAAATGACTTCAACTTGCTTCTGGGACAGTAAAAGTTGCAAACACTGTTGCATCCAAATGAGTAAGGTGAATAACTCGAGCCACAGGATGATTGACTGGTAAATATAATTCTATGATAGAGAAAAAATGAAAAAACTGAAAATCATACGCTCGACGAAAAACACCTTTTTATCTACCATATCTCATCACTAAACCTATTCAACAGTGATCTGACTTATTGAATAAATGAGCAACATGGACAGATAAAAACTTAAATGGTGAAATCAAAAAAATAGATGCAAAAGTATGACAATGATATGAAGAAGCAAAGAAAGTCGTAGGAGAAGCAACCTGAGAAGAAACTAAATATTTATTCCAATGACTAACTTACGCTACAGAACAAACAACATCTCTTATAGGTAAAACAATTTCTGCATGAGGTAAAGCTATGCATGATGCATATACTACAGGTCAACAG
>JAYSML010000112.1:0-5892 GCA_043724745.1 bacterium | reverse complement strand
GATGCAAGCTTCTCTTTTGATGGGGTAATATGAGCATTTGCGTTAAGTAAGAATATTTTCATAATTGCACTATGATTGGGAATAGGGGCAATGTTTGTCAGAAGCCTAACTATTATGCTCGTAAGGAAATGAATATTAAATAAATATATTTATCTAGAGAGTTGAGCCTTTTGGGCAATTCTAACTTTGGCAATTATAATGTTTATAAATACGACATATGAAGTACCAGAGGTCGTAACATGACTTATCTGAGCTGGGTTTATATGACTATCTTTAATTGCTTCGATAAGGAAGAACAATAGAGATAAGAAAATCAGATAAGACCAGCTAAACCAACAATACAATAAAAGTCAAATCTAGATGGTAAATTTATGCTGTTTATTTGGCATTTTGGACTATTCAGACTATTATTATTTATAATATTATTTAAATAAATTATAAATCCTGATGGATATCAATACCTGTAAAACATTACTTGCCAAACAATACCAGAAAGACCCTAATCAGGCTCAAAATATTTCTAAGCTAAGTAATATCGCTCGAGGAGATAATAAATCTGAATGTGTAAATACTCTTGGCGGACTAAATGGTGTTAAAACTTTTGTATCTCAATGAGCTGGTGATTTTTTTGTATGAGAAGAAATTGCTAAAGTAGAAACGGGCTGAAATATACAGCAACTAACATCAAGCATCGGTCAAATGAATAATATTTGGACCGAAGTAAAAGATTATGCTAGTATATGATTTGAAATTTTGGTATGAATTGTGTTCCTTGTACTATTTCTTAGGGCGATGAGACATTGATTGAAATATCTTTATTCTTTTCTTAATTATAAAAGATATATATTTCTAAAGGTAACACTACCAAGATGAGATGATAAGAGTGACCGTGAGCAAGAAAGAGAATTAGCAAAAGATATGAAAGAAAAAATCTGACGCATGTCACAGGTATATAATAATTTGCATAAAATATCTGAGCTTAGTACATGGGATACCTTTATGTGAAAGGTTTTTGGTAAGCAAAAACTTATTTTTATATATCACTATGAAGATTGATTTTTGAATTTCATCGTCTGAACTTTCCCAGAATACCAACAAGTAGTAGAGAGTTCTATATCTGCCCAATATTCAAATTGTTCTATCGAACAAACAACTAAACCAAATTTCTTTTCTAAAAAACACAATGATATCACTGTTTTGAAGTTGAAGAAAAATCCGGTATATACTATAAGATTATTTAAACTTCTACCTGATGATCCTATAAATAATATAATAGACTCTATGAGTAAGGTATCTAAATATGATACAGTGAGTATAATGATGCCAATAAAACCTGAATGATCTTGGTTTAACGAAAGGATGAAAAATGCATCAGATAGATTATATAAAAATCTGGATCTGATTTCTTGGAAAGATAAGCGATGGGCTAAATTACTTATGCCTTGGAAATTGTTTGATTTTTTGGTATCCTGACCAAGTCAAAAACTGACTGGAAATAAGAAACAGGAAGATAATATAACTATGGTACGTATGGTGAAGGGTAAGGAAGATTCTATAAATTCAATATGAGAGGAGGCAGCTCGACCTATTTTTAGATCTGGGCTATATATAGCGACCTCATCTGATGATGAGGTAAATCTTCAAAAAAATATGGATAGTATAATGAGTTCTTATAACGTATATGGAGATGAGTATTGAAATGAACTAAATGAGGAAAGTACAAAACATGATGTATTTGGATTCTTTATGAGACCAATGCGAAAACTTGGTATGAATACATTCCTTACATGATTCTTTACTAAATATCATTATTATAGTGTAAATGCTTTGTCTTCCTTATTCCATTTTCCTGATGGGACATATAACCGTTCTCCTATTATAGAATGGATGCAATACAAGGTAATTGCTTGACCTAATAACTTACCAACATTGGAAGAAAAGGACTTTAATGGATATATAATGTCCTGAGTTTTGGCTGAAAAATACAAGGATGGAAATCTTTCTGAAATTTTGAAAGAATACGGTAAACATCGAGCAGTATGAAGCAAGATTGTTAATGAAGAGGTCTTGGTGGATATGGATAAATTTAAATGAAAGACAATAAAGCCCGAAAATATTGTGGAGAAAGATGGTAAAAAATATGTAAAGCAAATTACACAAAAAGAAACATTATGATATAAATTATATAAAAGCTGAGTCCTTCTATGAGTAAATATTTATAGAAATACACTATCTCCTGTATATATGAATAGAGAAGATAGGACAAGACATTATTATTGTATATGAAAATCAGGTACTTGAAAATCAGTATTTTTGCAGACATTGGCCAGACAGGATGTATGGAATGGAGATGGAATCTGCCTAATAGATCCGCATGGAGATTTGGCCGAAGATATACTGGCTTATATTCCTAAAGAGAGAGCAAAAGACCTAGTATACTTCGATGCTGGAGATGAGGATAGACCTATGTGATTGAACCTATATGAAATAAATACTTTGGATGAAGCAGATAGAGTTGTAAACGACGCTACAGAGATATTTTTGAAGATGTTTGGACCAGAGATATTTGGACCTAGACTACAAGAATATTTCAAATATTGAAGTCTGACCTTATTGGAAGATTTCGAAGATAGGCCTACTCTATTGGATGTTGTGAGGTTGTTTACCGATGAAACTTATAGAGAATACAAATTAAAAAAAGTAACTAATCCTACAGTAAGAAATCGATGGGAAAAAACATTTAACGCCATGTGAGATAGAGAAAAAGAAGAAATTATCCCATATTTATCTGCGAAATTCGTATCGTTCAATACAAATAGACTTATAAGGAATATAATCTGACAGACAAAATCTGCATTCAAATTTGAGGATATAATGGATAATAGAAAAATTCTGATTATAAATTTGAGTAAGTGAAAAATCTGAGAACTCAATGCTCAACTTCTAGGTATGATTATAGTATCGAAAATATACACTGCAGCCATGGCTCGTGCTAGGATGGAAGAGAAGGATAGAAAAGATTTCTATCTGTATGTAGATGAATTTCAAAACTTTGTATCCGGAACATTTGCTGATATTTTATCTGAGGCTAGAAAATATAGATTGTGTCTAATAATGGCTCATCAATATATAGCACAATTGGAACCAGCTAAAGGACTTGGTGCCGATTGATGAGGAAAGTGAGATGTAAAGGCGGCCGTATTTGGTAACGTGGGAACAATGCAGTCTTTTAAAATCTGAGCACCTGATGCTGAATTTTTGGAAAAAGAATACGCTCCTGTCTTATCTCCTAGTGATATAGTAGGGATTGCAAACTACAAAGCTTATATTAAATTAAATATAGATAACTCAACTACTCGTGTATTTAGTATGAATACGATTTATACCAAGGATTATCAAAATAAAAAGATAGTACCGATACTCAAAGAATATTCAGCTAAAAAATATGGAAGGAAAAGAGAATTTGTGGATGCAGAAATGTCTGCTAGACTATGAATAAACACTGATGAAACAAGTTTGCCAGAGACAGTAGATGCTATTCAAAATAAGGTAACTGAAACTACAAATACGACGTCGACAAACAATGAAAACAATGCGGTTAAATAATAATAAAAAATATGAATAGCGACTAATTTCTATTGAACTTCTAGGTTTTAAATTTATATGTTGTATCGGTATTAATTTATCTTTTGGATATTAATGATATTAAAAACAAAAAATATTATAATCAGATTATTTATTTTGAGCACATTGTGTTTTTTGTTGGTAGAGATAAATCAATCTAGTGCAGATTACGAAGGATTTTTAAGTAAATTGAGGGAGATAAATATACCAGTAGATAAATTGAGCGACAGCAAATGACTACCCCGTTACGAATTGACTAGGCTATTGAATACTGTGGAGTGTAAGGACTGTGTAAATCCAAGTCCAGAGTTTGTAAATAAATATAATTTAGAATTTTGGTCTAATTTTAAACTAATTGCATGAAATAATTTTAATGATATAGGCTACCTTGGATGAGAATGGAATAAGGACAATTATTATTATTGTGTGGCTTATGTATGAGATAATGAATATATGAACTGATATCCAAATACTAGTCCGGTATGTGCTGGTAATTTTTGTGGAAATTATACTGTAAACAAGGCTGAATTTGTCCAAGTAATCATAAATTTGATTTCAAACTATATTTATACAGATATAAGTACGAATTGGGAAAAGATGAAATTATGGCTAAATAAACTACCTAAAGACGAATACCAGTATAAAACTTTTAATACTGAAGATATTAAAATCATAAATGATAGTGCCAATAAATGTGATAATACCTGTAAATTAAAAAATGGATCCGAGGTAAAGGTCTATCTGAAATATTGTATGTTTAATCTAGCTGAATGTGGTATGGAACCAGTCTGAAAGCTATGACAATGATATCGACCTGTAGCCGAATTAAATTTATTAAAGGATCAGAATATACTACAACTTGACCAAGATTATTGGAGCGATATATGATGAAATATGGATGTGAAAAAGATATTGGAGGTAATGTATAACTTAAATACCAAGATAGATTGTGATTTTGAGCCGGACTATGATTGTGATGGTATATTGAACGCTAAAGATAATTGTCCTAGCGCATATAATCCATCACAAAAGGATTATGATAGAGATAGTATTTGAGATGTATGTGATAATGATATAGATAATGATGGAATAAAAAACCCCATATGAATAGTAGATGAATCATGAAAAATCAATATTAGGCTATGGGCCGATAATATAGATAATTGCTTATTTTTGAAAAATGCAGACCAAAAAGATGATAATAAAAATTGAATCTGAGATGCTTGCGAAAATATAGATCAGGGTTATTTATCTATGTATATATTCGTAGATAACTTTACTGGAACTGCACCTTTGAGTGTATCATTTAAAGCAGTCACAGAATGAACATATAAAGATATCGAATGGAGATTCTCTGATGGATATACTAGTAAATGAGAAAATATACAGCACACTTTTGAGAAGGCAGGAATATATAATGTAAATGCCATAGGTAAATGAAAAAATAATGATGCCTATGCTAGCACAACTATAATTGTGTGAAATAATCCTAACGAAATAAATTGAATTTGAGTGATTAGTCAGAAAATCTGATGAAAAGCCCCATTTGAGACAGACTTAAGTGTATCTTATATTGGAAAGTACGATTGGATATCACGAAATTTCTGAGATAAAGAGATAATAGAAAATCAAGATAGGTCGTTTAAAAAACTATTTATGGATGAATGAATCCAAACGATTACTATAAAGGCTATGAAAGACGATAAAATCAAATGAGTTAGCCAATTTAATATATGAGTGGGAGATAAATATCCTTGAAGCAATTTGAAAACATCTGTTTTGGATCCAGAAATATGAAAAGACGTTATTGTAAATACTGAGTATATAAATTTTTCGGCAAAAGATGTTTCTTATGTGGTATGGGATCGATGAGACGGAAAGACAGAAAAAAATACTAGCTTGATAAATAACCATAGTTATGATATAGATTGACAGAAAGTGATTATACAAAAAATCACTTTGAAAAATTGAGTTATTATGACAAATATGATTACTATTTTTGTTTTGGAGAAAAGTGAATTTAATTCCAATGCTATTATGATGCTTCCATCTAGTTTGGAAAACAAACTTTGATGAAAAGTAGGATTTGATATTAAAATAATCTGAAGTAAAATTGAATCTTATATAAACCTTATATTTCAATATTTGCCTGGCATATCTGACCTTATTTCGTGATATAAGGTTTATATAAGATTCAATTTTACTTCAGATTATTTTAATATCAAATCCTACTTTTCATCAAAGTTTGTTTTCCAAACTAGATGGAAG
>JAYSML010000111.1:0-10107 GCA_043724745.1 bacterium | reverse complement strand
TGCTGGGGATGTTATACTTGTAGCTGGTATTGTATTATCCAGAGTAATTGTATCAGAAACAGCCGAAGATCGATTTCATGCCGGATCTTTATATTTTACATAAACATATTTAGTTCAATTTGTTGTATTACATCATCCAGCAGCATAACTTCATAATGCAAAACTTTTGCTGGTAGAATATGCCTCTGCCGCTGCTCGACTTGATCCATTACAACTAAACTGCATTTGTGAGATTCCATTTGTGTCTGAAGCAGACAAGGCTAATGAAAAAGTTGTACCTGAAGTATAAGTGGCACTAGTGTTTATGTTTATAGTTGCAGATGCCGGTGCTGTGGTATCTACAGTAAAATATTCACTAGACGTACTTCAACCCTGAGTTTGAGTTTGGAAACCAACTACCCAAGACCATGGGCCTTCTGCCAATGTTGGAGTATCACTGTAACTTCCACAGTTCATTGTGTGATTATATGTATTATGAGTTCAAGGGGCTATGCTTAATTGAAGATCAATAGCATTACGCACAGTTGGTGATCCACATCAGGCTGCTGTGTATGCAAGTGTTGGTGAGCCTTGTGTATATGCAGGTAATGTTGTAGTAGTGACTGTAATTCATCAAGCTAGATTATATACAGTGAAGTGGTTTGTATTAAATCTTACTCAAATTTTACCAGCTCATATATCTTCTATTTTTGCATCTTTGAAGTATTCTCGAGTCTCTCCATCTTGTGAATAAGATATTTTGATCTCGTCTCATACAAAATATGATTTAGGATATTCTACTACCACCTCTACCTCTTTTGGGTTTCCATTTTCATCTTGGAAATTCATTGGAGTCTGTGCGTCTCATAGTAAGATATTTGTAGAATTTATATCCTTACCCTGCTGATATGTAGGTAGAGTAATAGAATCTTTGGGTATATATTTCGGAGCTATCATTGTCCCTGTGAAATCTTGGCCATTTGTTTTGACTACCACTCAAGCAGGAAACTTAATCTCTATTTGAGTTGCATTAGAATTTTTCTTGGATCTAAGAACTATTGGTTGTAGAAGTTTTCATTTGGATTGAGAGAAATCTATAGCCATTTCTCATGCGAGAGCATCATTTGAAAGACTTTGCTTTGTCAATTTAATTGGTTCGAAGTTTCACTCTGAGATAAGTTTGGAGGAGATTGATTGTAAATTGGCTAGCATTGGAAGTACAACTTTTTTGATTTGGTCTTGGTCGATTTCTCAGATAGCCAGGCCAGTATCATATTCTATAGCTAGAGAAGTGTATCATGAGCGTGTAGAAAATCAGATTGGTATGTTTTGTTTAGCATTATGATATCAGAAGATACTATATCATGGAGTTGATATTTCTGTGTCTAATTTTCATTTTTGGTCACAATTTGTTTTGGTGGAGAAATATAATTTCTCATCAGGATATCTAGTATTTGCTATCCAATCACAATTTGTTTTGTTGTCTGTAGACTCTAGATATCATTTATCCAAAGATAAATTCTGGATAGTTTTTTGTTCTCATGGAGTGAAAGTCAGTCGGTTTGAGAAATTAGCAATTTTTGGCAATAGGGATCATGAGGAGATATTTCATGAAGATATAGTTGGAGAATAACCATTGAATTGATTGAAGGCATCTTGATCTTCATTTCAGAATAACTCGAGGTTTCAGTAGTAATTATTATTTACAGAACCTGTAATATCTGATATTTGGGTATTATTATATACTAACAAGTTATTTAGAATATTGTTGTTTGATTGATTGGTGATTTGAAATCAGGTTTTGTTGGAGTAAACCATAGAATTATTGAATATGTTTTCTGATGAATTATTTGTATAGACTGCTAAATTATTATTGAAAATCTGAGCATTATTTATAGCAATTTTTGTAGAACCGGAAAGTTGTAATCAAATATCATTATTAAATGTGAGAAAATTATTGAATGCAAGCTGATTTGAGTTTTCCAATTTGATAGCATTTTGTGTATTGAAAATTTTAGATCAGTTTACTAGAAGATTTGTTGTTCCAGAGAAATCTATTCAATTGTATGTATTGAAAATCTGTAATTGATTGAATGTGGAATTAGTCAATTTATTGGATTGGATTGCTGTATTAATAATTAAGTTGGAGGTTTTTCAATTGATAGACAAATTGTCTATGATATTATTTGAACCCGATAGGTTTATGAAATATGCGAGTCATGTATTTGAATATAGACTGACTTTTCATTTTCAGAGGATGGCCGTACATGGGGAGGCGATATCTATGGGAGAGGTGATATTATAGTCTCATGATGATAGCACATAGATTGAGTTTGATTTGATATTTGATAGATTGAATGTTTCTGGACTAAGATAGGAAACCTTCATTGAATTTGGATTACAAGAATTTTTCTCTCGAAGATTTGTATATGCGGTTTTCTCTCAGTCAAGACCAAATACTGCGGAAACTATTTCTTGGTCAGTAGGATTTTCTTCTCGGAAAGTATTATTTATAAATGTTAGATTATCTCGCTTTTCTTGTCCAACTGCAAAATATCATAGATAATCGGAATTAAAACTACAAATTAGGCCTGAATCTAAGATACAATTTTTATCAGGTGAATTATATGCTCGAGTTTCTCAATCCTCAGAAATGAAGATAGAAAGTTGCATTCCGGATTGTCAATCTGGTACTTCAAATTTGATTTGATAATTTCATCCATTGGGCAATAAATCAGTATTATCATTTCAGACTTTTACTGTTTGCAATATATCATCTTGTCTGGTAATTCCACTCTCTCATTGAGCCGCAGATCTAGAATCTTCTAGAGCAAGTAACTGGGGAGAAGATATTTTTCCATTCCAATCAGCTCATGAAATTGTCAAATTTTGTACTCAGGATATTAATAAAGATCATTCTATATCTCATGATGAATTGATAGTAACTGAGTAACCACTAAGATTGAAACTTTCTCAGATAGCCAAGGTAGCTCATGTAAGTGTAGCAGTTCAGGTAAATACAAGTTCATGGATATCTCATAGAATTGGTGCTATGAACTTACCAGTGAATGTAGATTCGTAAATATTTTGTCAGATATATTGTGAATCTGTTTTTGGTAGAGAAAGTGAAACCAATGTATTTGATTCATTATATTTTACTGGAGAAGTTTGCCTAAGAGATCAACTACCATAATTATAACTAAGAGAAGAATTTGGATTGAATGCTAGATTTTGTCATAGAGTCTGACATGATGCGCCGGATTCTAGTAATGAGTTGTTTGAATCTGAAATATTTGTAAATCGTCCACAATCCATAGAATTTTGACTCTGATCTATATAACCATATTTCCAATCAAGTTCTGGTGAAACATAAGCAAGTCGACTGTATTCATCCATATTGGAGCCTGTGATATCTGTAGTATTTGAAAATAATTTAATCTGATCGTAGTATCTGTTGTTGATAGAGTCGTGAATGGAGATTCATTCTTGATTATTGTAGGTATAGAAATTTCTAATATGATTCTCCGATGCGTCTTGGAGATAAAGTCAGTACTCATTATTGTAGGACTGGATATTATTAAATGTATTGTTTGATGATGATTCTAGATAAATACCGAAAATCTGATTTTTGAAAATTTGAGTATTATTGAATGTATTGTTGTTTGAGTTAGCTGAAACATAAATTCAGTATTGATTATTATTGAAAAGTTTGGAATTATTTAAAACTGCGTAGGATGAGTCTTTGTATCTAAGTCAGTAATCGTTGTTATATACATTTAAGTTGTTTAGAACCAATCAGGATGAAGATAGTGAATATAGTCAATTTGCGTTGTTGGAGATGTTTACATTGTTTAGGATGACATTGTTTGAATCCTGAATGTATAATCAGTATTTATTTGCTCATGAGGCAACGCTTCAATTTATATTTAAATTATCTAGGATAATATTCTGATTTTGGGTAATTTTGAATGTTGTCCCAATTTCTTGGTTTGAATTGATTGAAACATCTCATAATCAAATCATAGCTATACAATTGCCTGAGAAAGATATTTTATCAGATAGCGCGTAATTTCATTCCTCAAGTAGATAAATTGTATTTCATGTAAGGGAGGAAATAGAGTCTGTATTTGATAGTTTTTGAATCTGGATATTTTGATCAGAACAAGTTGGAGCAGAATTTAATCAGATTGTATAAGCGCTGGTATCTGATTTATTTCATCGGAGAGATTGAATTAGACATTTGTTTGGTAATCATATTTCTCGATATCATGAATTTATGAAATTATCATTGTTTCGATAGTCTGCACAATTTGTGGTATCTACAAAGAATTTTTTATTTTCTGTCCAATTGGATGAGTTATTTGCCAAGTCCACTACTCTAGCTTTCCATGAATATTCGGCATCTCATAGATTTACCAGAGTAACACCAGTAGAGGCTTTCTGTCAGCTAAATATGATTTGTTCTCACGATAACAACTGGTATTCGAAGTATTTTATGCCAGCTCATGAAAAATCTGATCATGATCGAGAGAAACTAAGTGTGGGAGAATTTACAATCTGACCATTATTGGGGTATAGATCTGAAATTGTTGGGATAGTTTGATCTAATGTAATTTTATTTGCTATTCTTCCAGCTTTAGCATTTCAGCTAAATATAGCATAGATTGTTTTTTCTCATTCTCATTCATCTAATGTCCAGTTTACTTCTGGATTATACGGTTCTCGTTGGATTTCATCAATCAGGATAAATGGAAGATTAGAAAGTTTCATTTGAGATGCTCATACTACGTTTGATGAAATTGTTATATTTCTATCGTTTGTGAAAGCTTGGTTTTGGTTGATTGTAAATTCTCATATATCTGTACCGAAAGTGAAGTAAGATAGTTTATTGGCGGAGAAGCTACACATCAAGTCTTGATCTAAGAAACATTCTGTGGAAAGTATATTTGGGCTTCGTGAAGATCAATCTGGAGAGAAAAATATACTGACTTTCTCTCACATTTGTCAGTTTAGAATTTTAATAGAAATTTGGAAGGCTCAGCTATTGAGAACGAGAGAAGAAGTCAGACTTCAGATTTGGATTGTTTCATAGATTTCATCAATTTTTTCTAGTCAGTTTTTGGAATTAGATGCATAAAGCGAATCCGATGGAGAGATAAAAATTGGTCAGAAAAACTCCCCACTTCGTTCTGCACCAGAGTTGATAATATCTGAGATTCATGAGAATTGAATAAATCAGAATTTGTCGCCACTAGAATAAACCGTCGTAATCTGAGTTGGATCGATTGGCAGTATTGCAAAACTTGGAACTATGTAATCTGAAAGAACGATTGATCAGGTTGCTGTTTTTCTATTATTGAGACATTGACCATTGGTGAAATCCAATCCTTCATCACAGGTGAAATTACAATCTTCTAGCGATGGTATTGGATTATATTGTGGAATAGTTGATTTGGACCATTGGATACATTGTACTCAGTTGGAGGCCTCACAAATTTGTGTAATATTTGAAACCATATTCCATTTTGAATTTTCTGGCTTTGCTTCACAGTCTAGTTGTTGAGATTCTCGTTGGCATATAGATGAACATCAGTCTGAGTCTAGATTGTTTCCATCATCACATTGTTCTCACTCGTCTATGGCTAAATTTCCACATGAGGATATTTGAACGATTGGTAGATTTGGGACGACCTGTGATTCTCATGTATAGAGTGGAATTACTTCAGCTGGGATTTGAATTCCTGTATTTTCGATTGCTTGAGTTGGCGGTGCTACTGGTAAACTTTCTATTGGGGTTTCTTCTGGTTTAACTTCTGGTTGTTCTAGTGCTTTATATAGATCCTGCGTATTGGATATATCTATAGGCTGACTGGTTTCTGGAATTACTTCTGGCTGATTTTGTGTAAGCGCCTGAGTAGGAATTTGAATTCCTGTATTTTCCACTGTTGGAATTGGAGCTTGTGTGGATTGTGTTCACTCCAGAGCATTCAATATAGCCGAAGAATCTGAAACATCTATGGACTGAGGTCATTCTAAGGCATTTGCCAGAGCCGAAGAATCTGAAACATTGATGATCTCTTGGGATGAAGTAATTGCTGGTGTCTCATTCTGTGCGAAAGTCTGGTTTTGACCCGACAAAACATATAGTTCATAGGCCGTAAACATTAAAGAAGCTCATTTCAAAACTAAGAAAAAAAGCATTCACAAGATGTATTTTTTGTGATGCCTTATTACGTGCTTAAAAATCTTTTGTTGATGTTTCTTTACTTTCTCGTGTAGAAGCATACTCAGAAGCCGGATCTTAGTCGAATTAATATATGTGAGAGATTGGTTGCATCATTTGTTGTATAGGTGAGAACTGGCGTATATGTTTTCATTTGATTGATGTGGTTAATATTAAATTAATGTTTGTATATGACTGTTGTGAACTGGTATTTATGATATATTAGATTTTTTGCGATTTATTTAAATTTGATATATTTGGCTTCATTGGAGTATGTATTATATAGATAAACATGGCTTTTGAACTGAGTTGTTAGTATACATTATATCAATTTGATTTTTATATGTTTTTTTATGTATATATACGGCTTGTGAACTACTGAAATATCGTTGAGAAACTGATAAGTATTATTTGATAGAAATCAAGCCATAAAGCACGTTATATGGCTTGTAAACTACTGTTTCTGCCGTAGACAGATAGACAGATGGACAAAAAACGAATTGGCAAAATCGACAATTTTTTTGTATGTTTATTTGTGCTGATGATGTGGTATATCTGGTTGAAATACAGCACAATAAAGATAATTGACTCTTTATTGAAATAATGTTTATTATATGCTGTTTATTTTGTCTAAAAATAGGTGGCATCTTGAGTAAAAATCATTTATGACAAAATTGAGTTTTAGGATAGAAAAGGTCCAGAATGTCAGTGATTTTTGGATTGGAATTTGAAATGTATTTTTATTTGCTATTTTGTCTATTTGTGATGTGATACGACTTGTTTATTGTTTGAAATATGAAATTACATTACTATAAAGGTCTTAAGGACAAATATTTAACATTGAAAGTATAAAATGAATATAATTGTAGAAGAAAATAAACCACTTAAAGTCTTTCTAGCTGATATAGTCTCCAAAGATCTTAGCCCAGAAGTTTTGGAAGATAGGATGCAGGAACTCGAAAATCTAGTCCAGACCTATGGATGAGTTGTTGTTTTGAAAAAGATCCAAAGAAAAGATCATCCTGATTATAGGACATATATCGGTAAATGAAAATTGGAAGAAATAATAGAAGAAATGAAAAGATTGGATGCTAATGTCCTAATAGTCGGAAATATAATGAAACCATCACAAATCTATAAGGTAAACGAAGAACTTCGCCCTATCAATGCTGAAGTACGAGATAGGGTTGATTTGATTTTGAAAATTTTTGATAAACACGCAGAGTGAACGGAAGCTAGACTACAAATAGAATTGGCCGCTATAAAACATATGTGACCTAGGATTTTCAATATGTGAATGGAGCTTGGTAGACAATGATGAGGTGGAGAGGGAGCCATGAGATGAGGTGGAGAAACCAATACTGAAGTAATGAAAAGACATTTGAAAGAAAAGGTACTAAAAATAGGAAAAAAATTGGAAGAATATGAGCATATGAGGAAGCTGCATAGAGAATCCAGAATTAGAAAATGAATGCCTACTGTCGGAATAGTTGGTTATACAAATACAGGTAAGTCTTCACTATTGAATGTTTTGACTAGAAAGTGAATATTGGCTGAGAATAAACTCTTTGCTACACTCTGAACCCATGTGTGAAATTTATATTTGATGCCGAAAGATAACGTATGACAGGGGAAAGAAATACTATTAAACGATACGATTTGATTTATACGTGATTTACCACCCAAGCTAATTAAATCCTTCTCCTCAACTCTGGAAGATAGTATAGAAAGCGACTTATTGCTACATGTGATAGATGCATCGGATACTTTCGTAGAAGATAGAATAAAGGTAGTAAATGATATACTGAAAGAGATATGAGCAAAACAACCAATAATGATGGTTTTTAATAAAATAGATTTGGCGAGTGACGAGACTATAGCCGAACTGAAGAAGAAATACAACTCTAAGGATAATATACGAATTTCTGTTAAAGAAAAAGAGTGACTTGAGGAGCTGAAAGAGGCCTTAGCAAATAGAGTTTTCAAATCTTAGTACTACTTTTGGATATATAAAAATATAATTTAAAACCGGATAAGCAATATAATAAACAGGCAGGGGGTCTGTTTTTTTGCAAATTTTTTAATTATAGGTATAATTAATACATAATTTAGAAAATAATTATAAAATATGCCCATAGAAACCAAGGGAAAACAAATCGAAAAAAAAGATCTATTAGGTGGTTGAGGTACTGAATATGTAGAAATAGATCAGTTAAAAAACAAGATAGACCTTTCTTATCTGAAAGACTATATTTCCAAAAACATCAAAGCTAATGCCAATGAAATGGATGTGGTAAAGAAGATGAATGGAAAGGAAATATACTATGTGCCCGTAGAGGATGGAAAATGAAATATAGTAAAATATAATGTAACTGTAATAGATGACGATAATGGTTCAGAAATTATAAAATTACCAATTATGGATACTGATGGAAATGTTTTGAGAATTCAAAGTATAACAAGATACATACCTATGACTAAGCCGGTATTAGATCCGATTGATTTTGTATGTTTGGGATGATGAGTTTTAATGTCTTTTTTGAATTGATTGAAGGGCGTTGCCCCAAAAGTGGGTATAAGTTTATCAAAGGCAGCTATTCAAGAAATATCAGCAAGTCGTCTTTTTGCAAATGTATTATTGGAAGAAGTACCAAAAGATGCTGCAGGTAATATTGTGTCTCAATGATTTCAAGACTAGACTATTTCTATTGTTTCACTAAGATTTTTATTCTAGATTTCAGGCTTGGTAATGTATTATACCATATTGGGCTGATTTTGATATCAGCAGAGGAAATTTCTTTGTAGGAAAGTATTATATCTTTTGCTTCTTCTTTAGTTTTACCGACTATACGAGTTTTTATATCTGAGATAATTCAATTTATATCTTTGGAGAAATCATATCATTGTAGGATACTTATTTTGGTTGGTATTATATAATTTCATTGATCCTCTTTTAGATCTGAGAAAAAGGATACACTGGATTTATCTATGCTCATAAGTTTAATCTTATCTGATTGTCTCTGGTCTATATATTGATTTACCACTTTAAATAAGTCTTCTTGCTTAATATAAGGGAAGTATAGACGCACTATGATAGTGCCCCTCAAGTTGGATTTTTTCTCAAATGGTTTGGCATCTATAGATACCTGATTGATTTGAGTCTTCTCGAGGGTGTCAAAATTTAATACAAAGAGAGTATTTTGTTTGAAATTTTGTCAGATTATATTTTTTTTATTTTTGTAGATATGGTCGATTAATTTTCAGGAAAGGACATCTATATCTTTTTGTGTAATAAATCAGGCTGATTGGGTGGCTCATCAAGTAAAATCTTCTATGCTTTCGGCGTATAGATTTTGGAGATAGTAACTACTTTTTATATTTTTGATATATAATTTAGTTCATTTGATAATATTTCATCTTATTCACATTATAATTCAGTTTATGTCCTGATCATTAGCTTTTATCTTGATAATAACCTGACTAGGTTTTTTTTCGGTTCAGGCTGGGATTTTGAGTATTGAATCGGTTATGAAAACCAATCATTCGTTGGTAATAAGCCTTGTGTTGGGCACTAATGAATAAGCAGCTGTTGTTTTATTTGTTATGAGCACTTTACCTTCTGATGGATTTTGGAGATATTTGACATTGGCAGCACTCATAGACATGTCGTATTTGTAATCTAGATATCACCGATAAAATGGAATACTTAAAAATCTGGATTCTGCCGGGTATGTGGCATTTTCTGCTGGATAGTAGCGGAAATTATATATTACGTTTTCTACCTGATTTGTAGGATAAAATTGGATTTTGGAGTTTGGTATGATTAGAACATAAACGATGTAAATCACACTTATGATGGCTAGAAATTCAAACATCGATACTATATAAAAAGTATAGTTTTTTTT
>JAYSML010000110.1:0-2287 GCA_043724745.1 bacterium | reverse complement strand
CAACGACCTATCAAAAGCGTTTTTTGCTCTTTCAAGTTGTAATCAGTATTGGGCAACATCGTCATTTAATTTAATAATAGGTTTTCATGTTTTTACTTCGTCTCATTCTTTGGCGGAAATAGACCCTACTCTACCATTAACCTGTGCTGTGACCATAATTTCTTGTGATCAAACTATTTTTCATGGTTTGGATATAGAAGTTCAGCTTGAAAAATCTGAAATATATTGTGTAGTGATTAAGAAATCTTTTTTTGATTCATCAGTGGAAGTTTTGCCACATCAGGATAGAATCAACAATCAAAGCATTAATAATATCAGTTTATCTTTTTTCATTTTTTTGTAGTAATACATAAATTTATTCTTTATTTTCTCATTTCATATAAGCCATAACCTGATCTATATCATCAGATTTTACAAGTCAAATTCACATACCATTTTTTGTAAAAACAGCCAAATCGTCTCATGGGTTTAGGTTTAATAATTTTCTGATTTCATTTGGTATAACTATTTGTCACTTGGATCAAATCGTTACTTTTCATTGAAGCTTGATATTACATTTTTGACATTCAGACATATTTTTTTATAAATTTTTAAAGTATGAAATGTGTGATAAGTATAACTAAATAGGTATGGATAGCAAGACAATCCAGTCTATCAATTCTCAAAGTCAGACAATATTATGGACATTTTGACTAAATTCACCAGTATTCAATCGAATCTAGAATATTACTTAAATTAATTTAAAAACTTCATTACAAAAAAACAGCCCAAGAATCATCTTCAAGAGCTGCTTTTATTTAAGTATTATTTACCCATCATTCCGTTCTGGTCATTTACAGAGAATCATTGTCATTGATGTCATTGAGGTAATCACAACTCTTGTGAGATAGACTCAATTTTAGTTCTGTATGTTTCCATTTCTTGGAGTTTGGCAAATTTTTCTTGTGTATCGACATATTTCAATATAGGCATGTCTTTATTTAATGATGTTCGTGTAGCAAAATCTCAATTTTTGACTGCCTCTTGGATCTTTGTTTTGAGGGCATCTTTTTCGGCTCTTTTTTGATCCATTTCGGCTTTTTTTGTAAGCATCGTAGTAAATTGTGCTTCTGTCATGTTTAATGTGATTCCATACTTTGTGTATGCTTCTTTGAATGCATTATAATCTTTGGCTGTGATAGCCTTTTGTACTGCATCCATCATAGCCTGACGATCTGTGCCAGTTAAATTTTTCATTCATTGAGACCAGTTCATTCAGAATCACATTCATTTGAATCATCATCACATTCTAACATGTCATTGGTTCGTTCATGAATCAGTCTGAGTGTTAGCTGCAAAAGTTAGAGCTCAAGCACTCGTCAATATAACCAGTCATGCTATAACTGGCAAGATAATAGATTTTGTTTTCATGTTTTTTTTGTGAAAGGGCTAAAAATTTCCTCGAGGGTGGATGAAAAAAACATCCTACGTAATATAGGTCAGATTTTTCGAGAAAAGATTTCAGATTTTTCTGTTATTATAAAAAAGCATATTTACGAAGTAATCTTATTTGACTACTTCGCTATGCTTGTCCGTACTAAACAATTTGGCAATAATAATTTAATTATTAATGAACCCTGAATAACTCTATTTGTTAATACTCTATTAAATCTATCCAAACTGTACCTTGGTAAGTTCCTGGTGTTTGATTAGCAGGGATGTTAACTTTCAATCGTGGTAAGTTTCCATATCTACCTGTAACTCGGCTATTTGTTCATGTGATCCTATTTATCAGGGTGATAGCTCATGATGAGAATGGAACATAATTTTGTGTTCAAGTAGAGACACCTACACGTGGATTTGCTGTTCATGATAATAATGTAATACCCGTTCACATGACAAACATATTTCCACTAGATATAGTAGCTCATGTAGTAGCCATACCTGTAGATTGTAATGTCATATAATATCCACTATCGATTCCATTTGGATCATTTACCCGGAAGTAATTAGGAGCAATGAATTGTCATGATATAGATCAACTTGCAAATGAAGCAGTCCATGTACTAGCAAAATTGAATCATGTAGGTCATCAGAATGTAATATCTTGTAATACAGTATTAAATGTTCTACCTGTCGAAGAGTAGTTTCCTAACTTATCTCGAGCCTGAGCAGTGATACTATATACTCAGTCTATCATTCAGATTTGGTTGAAGTCATATTTTCGACTACCAGTATCATATTTAGCTAAGTTAGAGTTGTATAATTGACTGATTTCTCATGAACTTAATGAACGGTTGTAGATACG
>JAYSML010000109.1:0-4496 GCA_043724745.1 bacterium | reverse complement strand
CTATAAGTCGTCACTCATAAGATGAATTTATATTGAAGATATCACTAGTTTTAAACTCATAAATATATTTACTATCTAATACCCTATAAATTAGAGCCCCTCCATCATTCCAATTATAATATATATATCAACTTCTATAAGAAATCTTTGCAGGGTCTTTTTTGAAGGAGCCATCTACAATATCCTTTATTGGATGAATAAAGTCATCAAAAGATATAGATTCATTTTGTAATACATCACAATAATATTCGACCACAGCCACTTTCTTTAAATTTTCTTCACAAGAACTAAAATAATCTTTTAAGGATAGATAGAACATATAATCTATGCTTCCATTGCTGTTAGGAATCATATAGTCCATTCAATCATTTTTTACATTCATTATTTTATAATTTCAATTTATTATTTTCTCATATAAATCACCCAAAGAATCACATTTTGAAACATCTTTTTTTGTGTCATAAAAATTTAATGCAAGAACATTTGCAAAATCTGTTGGTCGTCGCCCTCATCATCAAACTTTAACACTTATTCTACCAAGCAACTCTCATCAAGACCAGAATAAAAGGGCTCCATCAGCAGATTTTTTTACTAAAGTATAATTTTTGTATTTATCTATTATATTTTTGTCTTCACAAAAACTCGGCTGAGAATAGTCATCATAACGACCATCATAATTATTTAGATATTCTTTATCCTGAGTTATTTTGTATTTACTATTTACTCATTTCATACCTCTAGAATTATAGATAATGTTAATTACATATCATCTATCAGTAAGTTGGTTACGATAGCCACTAGGATTAAATCATTTTTCAAGATCCAGTTTCTGTAATCTAGAATAATATAAATCACTCCATTTCCCTCAAATCTCTGGTGAATATCCATCTATGATTCTAATCAAGACTGCTACAGCTTGTTCTTGAGTAAGAAAACCACTGGGATTAAATTTTCCCTTGCTTCATTGGAACATTCATAACTTACAAGATTCAACAACAATATCTTTTAAATCTGACCAAGATTGATTTATATCAGAAAACTTACATTCAGAATCTGTTTTTACATAAATATTTTTTCCAACTAATTTAGCAAAATTTACAAAGAATTTTGCTGCCTCATCTCTTCTTATGTTCTGATCAACTTTGAAATCTTTCGCAGTTTTATAAATAGTCAGATTATTTTTGTTCGCTCGTGAAACCGCGTCATCCACTAAGGTAGCATGACTTATATTGATACCTAACAGTAAAACAAAAATTGGAACTAGAAAGATCTTTTTCATAAGAGAAATTAATTTATAAAATTACAAAAGTTTTTTCTGTTCCATAATATTCTGGTCGGTTTGTATTATAATGAGTAAACATTCTTTCTAATCTATCCTGAGCCAACTCCTCTATTCATAGGAAATTTAGTTCATCTCTAATTGATTGTTTTGCTTGTTCTATCTCGTTTTGGTCTGAAATAATTTTTTCAAATTCTGCTACATAACCATATCCAGCGTTTTTATCTATAGAAACATTGAAGTCTTTGTAGGCGTAATCTTTTCTCTGTCTGGACCATTTAGATTGATATTCGAATCCACTATCCAATATAACTTTGTCTAATTCGTGAATTGTGAGACTTGGAGTATGAGATTCAAATTCCATTCTGGCTGTTCAATTTTCACTTGTAGTATCGTCAGCCGTTGCCTTAACTACGAAAATCACTTTTCAATCTGCATCTCTTGTACGTATAGAGTGTTTTTTTCCACGAGTGAATATATCTTCAAGTTTGTCGTGATGGTCTGAATGAATGTGACTCTTGAGAGAAGATATCAATGACTGGAAATTTCAATTTGCTAAGAAATAATGATTAAGCTGATTACTTCATCAAGTTTCTCTAGTATCTGGATGTGTGTGTAATTTTTCAATAAGATTTTTTGCATTTTCTTCAGATCATAGAAGAATTTTTATTTCAATTTCAAATGTATTCATTAGTTATGATTTATGATTAAAAATTATTTAAATCAAATTTTATGCTCATCAGATATTTGCAATTGGAGCCTTGATACCTGGATGAGAATCGTAATTTTCTAAAGTAATATCTTCGAATCTAAAATCGTCGATATTTTTTATTTCAGGATTTAATTTTATTGTTGGGAAAGGTTTTGGTTCTCTAGACAACTGCAGTTTAACTTGATCGAAATGATTTGAATAAATATGAACATCTCAGAATGAATGTACAAATTCTCATGGTTGAAGTCATGTAACTTGAGCAACCATTAGCAAAAGTAAGCCATAACTGGCTATATTGAATGGAACTCATAGAAATGAATCAGCACTCCTCTGGTACAATCATAAATTTAATTTATTATCTTCTGTCACTGAAAACTGGAATGTGGTATGACAAAATGGAGGTACTTCGTTTTTGTTTCCATCTGAGGCCATTGCGTATATGAAATCAGGATTTCGAGCTGAGACTACGTATGATTTTCTAAATGGTTTGTCTTTTAGTCATTGGATGACTCGTCCAAGCTGATCTATTTCACGTCAATCAGAAGCAGGTCGCCTTCTCCACATTCTACCATAGATTGTGATTAGGTCTCATCGTTTTTTTACAAATTCACTATCTGCAGATTCTGCTTTTATTTTTGATATGAAGTCAGTCTGATTTAAATCACTTGCTGGTTCGTTTTCTAGACAGTGTTTGTGATATCTTTTCCAAGCTCGTTCATCTCGAATATGTACATCGTTATCTACTAGATATTTTACATTGGAATCTCATTTTAGAAATCGAATAAGCTCATGAAGTATTCATCTAAAGAAAACTTTTTTGGTAGTTAATAACGGAAATCATTGGGACAAATCAAATCTAATCTGACGTCCAAATACAGAACGAATAAATGGCGGTTGCTCTCAGTCCTTTTCATATTGAGCCAAAACTTCCGGAGTAAAGAAAACCTTCTTATCAGATCCATGTTCTAGAATGTCCTGTAGTAGGTCAAGATATTGATATTCAGGATGTTTGGACATTTTTAATTAATTTAAAATTTAAAATGTTGGTTACAAAATTAGACTAGAATCTGTTTATTTTTTTCCATCTGAATTTCAATTGTAAAAAAGTTTGATTGATTATTAGTCTGCTATATTTATATTTCTGGTTGAGTTTTTATATTTAATAGAGGGAATGCAAATATGAGTAATAGTCAAAAATCAAAATCAAATAAATAATATTAGAGAATCTGGTAAATTTTTGAATGAAATATTGGAATTAACAAGACAGGCAAGTAAAGCGTGAGTCTCTCTTATAGAATTAGAAAATATAGCAGAAAATTATGTAAAAAAGCATAATATAAAATGAGCATTTAAATGATATGAAGGATTCCCTGCAAATTTGTGTTTGTCTGTGAATGATTGTGTGGTGCATGGAATCCCAGATAAATATGTTTTGAAAAATTGAGATGTATTGAAGATTGATTGTGGTGTGAATTACAATAAATGAATCTCAGATGCAGCAATAAGTTTGGTGGTTGGATGAGAAATGGCAAATCCTTTGGGACAAGCATTGATAGTTGCAACTAAGTCTGCATTAGATAGAAGTTTGGAATATATATATAATGGTAATTCTGCTTATGAGTATTCTCGCAACGTACTTACTATAATGAAAAATGCCTGATTTAGTGTTTTGGAAAAACTGACTGGGCATGGAGTATGAAATTATGTACATGAACAACCACATATATATAATGTACCTGACGCTAGCATGAAAAAAGTAAAATTTCAAAGCTGAATGATAATAGCGTTAGAACCTATCACAGCTGTAAAGTCTAGAGATTTCTATAATAAGACTAATGATCGAAATTTATATACTGAGTTTGGTGATCTGTGAGCACAATGGGAATATACAGTACTAATAAAAGATGATGGTTATGAAATTTTAGCTGGATTGAGAGAACTTGTTTAAAGCAAAAAACCACGCCTTAGATAAAGACGTGGTTTTTTAGTAAATACTTTGATTGAAATATTTATTTTTGCGTTTCAATCATTTTTTTGATTTGATTTTTTGTTTGTTTAATAGATGTGTTTAATGCTTTAACCGTAGATTGTAGCGTTTCGTTTTGTGTCTTCAACTCGTCATTGGATTTGATGAGTGATTGAATTTGTGGATTGACTGAAGGTTCAAAAAATACCCTAATATAAAGGCAATTAAAAGATGAGCTGTAAGGTAACAAAAATTCATAACTTTTTATTTTTACTTTGAAGTTTTTTTGAAATTCCCTAAGCATTTCTTCCACCAATTTTACTTGTTTAATTTCCAGAGCAGGTTGTCCCTGGTTAGTTGCAAAGTTATTGAACCCAACAGGAACGGTGACAAATCCGCCTGTAGTATCAACAATACTAAAATTATATCCAGTAATTGTCTCAGAATTTTTAGAATCCAATTGTATAACTCCAGTTGGTTTATATCTTTCAGGGTGCGTATTGGATGAATCACACGAACCACACCCTTGTAATATAATA
>JAYSML010000108.1:0-3786 GCA_043724745.1 bacterium | reverse complement strand
CAATCATATTGAGAACTCCTAGTATTTAATACTGCCGAATTTATAATTTTTTCGTTAGCTGAGTTTGCTGATCAGATGTATTGATCTTTTTTTGCTACGAAATTGTTTTTTTCAAAAACTAGATTATCGTATGTTTGTTGGCTTGTTTCTAGTTTTAGTTTGGCTTGTTCTAAGTTATTTTCTGCTTGTAAAATTTGAGACTTGTCGTTTCACTTTAGTAACTCTTCCAACTTAAATTTTGAATTTTGTAGTTGTAATTCTGCTTGTCTAATTTTACTTTTAACGCTTTGTTTATCCAGTTCTGCTATGAGCTGTCATTGTTTGATTTTATCTCAAGCTTTTACATAAACGGCAGTAATTTTTCATTGTTGCGTAAAACGCAATGTTTGTTCACTTACAAGTTCTGAACTACCAATTACCTTGATGCTCGATTTAATGTCTCATTTTTTGATTATTGTGCTGATTTCGCGAGTTGTCGTTGAAGTTGATTTTCACAAGATTGAATACAGGGCAAAAATTAATAAGCCTATACATATTCAGCTAATTATCAGGTTTTTTGTGTTTTTTGTCATTATATGAAGTCGTTTTGACAAAAAATCTTTAATTTTCTCATAGCTACTTTTCATTAGGTTTTATTCTTAATATAAAATTAGAATTTGGAACTTATTTAGAACTTCAAGTATTTGATTGGACTGCATTTAAATCTTTGTAAAGTAAGTCTAATTCGTTTTTCATATTATTGATTCTTGTTTGGATTGATTGTGCAATTCATGTTCAATCATTAGTATTATCGAATCTAGGACATCTAGCAGTGTCTTCTTTTTCTCAAAATCATTTATTTTTAAATTCAGAATTTTCTCTATTTTGTCAGTTGAAATTTCTCATCATGTTTTGTCTACCAAAGTTTCTATCAAATCAATCTCTGTGCATTCATCCGCGGAATCATCTTGCAAATCAAGCGAATAACATTGCTACACAAAGTAAGATAATCAATATGAGATAAAGTGCTTTTTTGTGAGTAGTAACGTTTGATAAGAAAAGTTTCATTTTTTCGGTTTCCATAATTTATAATAATTTAATAAAAAGATAAAGTTATTTGTTTTCTGCTTTTTTGGTTTGATTTATATGTCTTTGTAGATTGCCTAATTCTTCTCTTATTTCTTGCATTACCTTTTTTAATTGACCCATTTTATCATCTTTATCAAATAGATTTCAAGTAAAGGTTCCACTTCATACAGACTGTTTTATAGTTCAGATTTCTATTTTTTCCTCTTTCAGATCCTCTAATATTTTTGTTAATTTACCAGTAGAGTAGTTTCGTTTATTGGCTATAGCTATTTGATCCTGCAGCATATTGATAGTCAGATTGGTATTTTTGTCTGCTCAATCTAAGAAAAAAAGAATATCTTCTTTATCCTTAAGTATAGGTTTTCTGCCTTGCATAAAAGGTAATGGTGGTCTATTGAAATGTCACCTTCTCATTTCTTGGATACCAGATTCTTTGATGAATGTTCATTTCTCAATTCAGGTCCTAAATCATGTGATAAAGCCAGTGAAGAAAATCACAACACAAAAGAAAATAAATAAGGCCACATAAAGTGCTAGTTGTAGCTTCTTGTTTTTCATAAAGGTATTTTATATATTAAAGCTGGCTATTTATATAACTAATCTGTTTCAATCATTTAGTGACGGATACAAGATCAGGATTTGTATTGCTTGTGGAGGCAACTGTATAGCTATTTGAAGCAAATCGATAAGATAGAAATCCTATCATAAATCATGAAAAAATTCAGATTCATATTTTGCTTATTAGGAAAAATGATGAACTCATGAAACTTTTTGAGGACTTGTAAACTTGGATATAGCTATATATCCTTTGATCTACTTCCTTTGGGCATGGAAGCAATGATATTGTGTTTCTGATTGTGATTTTTTTCATCTGTATATAGATATAGTGTAAATAAATTAAATTAATTCCATTCCGTATTTACTCATGATTTTCTTCAGTTTCTCTTTTCATCTTATTATATATGTTCAGACTGTATTTTTGTTTGTTCCGAGTATTTCGGCTATCTCATCGTAGCTCCTATCTTCGAAGTAGTAGAGGAATATACATTCTCTATAATTACCATCTAGTTCTTGAAGTGCCTCGAATGTGATTTTGTTTTTCATTTCTTTATCGATTTCCTTGACTACGTTTTGTGTCTCATCTAATATTTCATCATTCTTGATACCATCTATAGTTCTGCTGGTTTTCCTCATATAATCTATCGCTATATTATGTGCTATCTGATAGATTAAATTTTTTACGCTCTTGATTTCCTCGGTCTTGAGGCAGTATTCGAATACGTTTAAGAATGTTTCTGATGTGACGTCTTGGGCAAGTCATTTGTTGTAGTTACACAGGTACATAGTGTAGGTATATATTTTGTCTTTGTAACGTTCATATAATTTCTCGAATATTGCTTGATCTCACAAATACATCATTTTACATATCTCTTCGTCAGAGTATTGCTTAAATAAAGATATTTTTGATAGTTTCATTTTTTCGATTTTATGTAAAATTACATCATCTTGGTAGTAGTCTGTGGATATTGTATAAAATTTCAAGAAAATTAACTAAATTTGAATGATTTTTTAACTTCTTAAGATTAGAAACTTCTAATATTTTGACTTTTGGAAGATTTTCAGATATAATCAGATTAATAATTTTTTATAGATGAAAAGAATAATGGCTAGTATTTCGAAAGATCAACATTCAGCGATAGAAATGGTTCAACAAATTACATCAGAAGTCGTAGATGATCCCCATATGAGAAAGGCGTTTTGTGAGGAAGTGAGGACAAATATATTGGGTCAAGAAGGTATAAATATCCAACCATATAGAAATGTACTTTCGTCTGTTTTGAACTGACAGATTAGTGGGAAAAACCTATCCAATTGTACACTTAGAAATGCAACATGGAATATATTAAGGATTCTGACTGATGAAGGGGAGTTTACGAGGACAGAAAGACAGAGGATTGGTCAGAAAGTACAGCAGTGATGAGGAAAAAGGGGAGTGATCGCTTCGCAGGTTGTACAAAATATGGTCCCTTTGAGCGAGGAGGAGAGGGCTATTTTGGACTATATCGCTAAATCAGACGATTCTGAATATAAAAGATGAACTACTCGAAATATACAGAAAATAAAAGAAAAGCTGGAAGAGGAGTGTGGTATACAGAGAAATTGTGTAGATACAATCAAACATTATCTCCATAAATTCAACACTGCCCCAAAAAAGAAATCTACGCCACGAAATGATTTAGAAGAAATTCAGACCTTAAAAGATTTATTTTTAGAATATTATAATCCACCAAAGAAATTACCAACAAAGATAATTATGCAAAAATTGAATGAAAAACATGATCACAATAGAAACGAAAACTGAATCGAATGATATATTAGGTCTCATGTCAAGACTCCAGAACAAAAAATGAAGAATGAAAATCCACGAACAGATGAGGAAATGCTTCCATTACGGCGTTTCGTAGGCAAAAAAGAGGAATATAGGCGTGAAATATGAAGATGAGCAGGTAAAATAAATCGAGAACTTATATACAAAAGATATAAAGACCTATGTCCTGAAACAAATAGAACTCAAAGAGCCTTGGAACATAAATTAAAATCACTTCGAGAAAAAGAATCTAAAAATATTTCGTAAATAAGATTAAATTTCGTAAATAAAATTATTTGGCTGTAAAAAATTTAAAATTTTCTCTAATTTTTTTGAAAAAAATAATGGAG
>JAYSML010000107.1:0-5538 GCA_043724745.1 bacterium | reverse complement strand
TAGAAATGTTTGAAATTATGCCACAGTACGCGGCTGAAAATACTACATGAGACTCGAATACAGGATTTGTGTTTTCATGAGATGAATATAATTGATGTTATGGTAGTTATTGCCGAACTTCTAAAGATGAGTTTTTTATGAAAGTTGAAGAGAAATTCATAGAAGATCTGTATGATGATTTACATACAAAAGATTATACAGACGCCAACAAATGTAAAAGTTACCATATAAGTAGCATTGCCTACGGATTTTCATCAGTAGAACACTGAAATTGAGATTCAGTTATGGCTAAAAAAACAAACAACATCGCTTCACTAAAAGAATCTCGTGGGTGATACCAATATATGCGAAAAAAAGAATACTGAAAATACAATTGATATGTAATATACCCAAATAAGTTTGAAGCAATCCTGGACTTTATGCATCTATACAAATACTGATATTGATGTTATGTATGAGAAAAGCGAGTAGCTACATACAAAGAATGAAAATGAACAGATACACAAACCGAAAACTTCCAAAGATATTATCGTAACTTGATGAAGTATATAAGTTCTTTTGAAAATAGAAACTTTACCAACAAATAATATAGTCAAAAACAGATTATTGGACTTGAAAAACTTATGCTATTTCTTAGTATAATCCAACGGAAGCGTTTTTTTTATTTTTGAAAAAAACATTTAATATAACTTTTAATTTTTAAATTGACCGATATGGCCGATCACAAATCATTAGAAAATGTGAGAAACATTGGAATCATGGCTCACATTGACGCTTGAAAAACAACAACAACTGAAAGAGTGCTTTTTTATACATGAAAAAAACATAAAATCTGAGAAGTTCATAATTGAGCTGCAGAAATGGATTGGATGGAACAAGAAAAAGAAAGATGAATTACTATAACATCTGCTGCCACTACATGTTTTTGGAATCATAATCAAATCAATATCATAGATACTCCAGGACACGTTGATTTTACAGTAGAAGTAGAAAGATCTCTTAGAGTTTTGGATGGAGCTGTAGCTTTGTTGGATTCTTCTCAATGAGTGGAACCACAGACCGAAACAGTTCGAAGACAGGCTGATAAATATAACGTACCAAGAATAATATTTGCAAACAAAATGGATAAATTAGGAGCAGATTTTTATATGTCTGTAGAATCTGTACAATCTAGAATCACAGATAAATGAGTTCCTATTCAAATTCCTGTATGACAAGCGGATGAATTTACAGCTATCATAGATTTGGTAAAAATGAAAATGTATACTTTTGAATGAGATCATTGATTGACTGTTATAGAAAATGAAATACCTGAAGAAATGAAGGCTAAATCTGAATCTTACAGAGAAGCAATGATAGATAAAATATCAATGTTCGACGATGAATTGGCAGAAAAATTTCTATGATGAGAAGAAATATCTGTAGATCTTATTAAGAAAGCTATTAGAAATTGAACAATCAAAAGTGAATTATATCCTATTATGTGTGGTTCTGCTCTATGAAATAAATGAGTACAGTTAGTATTGGATGCTGTTATCGACTATTTGCCAACACCTCTTGATAGATGAGCAATTACAGGAATAGATCCAGAAAACGAAGAAACAATATTAACAAGACAACCATTTGACGACGAACCGGTTTGTGCTGTTGCATTCAAAATAATGACAGATCCTTTTGTTGGTACATTAACATTTGTTAGAGTGTATTCTGGAATTATCAAGTCTTGAGATGCATTATTAAATCCTATCACTAGACAAAAAGAAAGAGTATGAAGGCTTTTGCTTATGCACGCAAACAAGAGAGAAGAAATAAGTGAAATTCATGCATGACATATCTGTGCTTTCCTATGATTGAAAGATACTAGAACATGAAATACTCTATGTGATTTGAAAGACCCTATTATAATGGAAAAAATGACTTTCCCTGCTCCAGTTATAGATATCGCCATAGAACCAAAATCAAAACCAGATCAAGAAAGGATGTGAATTGCATTATGAAAACTTGCTTATGAAGATCCATCTTTCAAATATTATACAGATCCAGATAGTAATCAAACTATCATAGCTGGTATGGGAGAATTACATCTAGAAATTATAGTTGATAGATTAAAAAGAGAACATAAGGTAGAAGTAAATACTGGTAAACCGCAAGTTGCATATAGAGAAGCAATTACGCAATCAGCTAATGGAGAATGATTGTTCAAAAGACAAACTTGAGGTAGAGGACAATTTTGACATGTATTGCTTAGGCTTGATAGATTGGAAGATAAAGATTACGAATTTAACGATGAGGTATCAGGTTGAGTAATCCCAAAAGAATTTATTCCAGCCATCGACAAGGGAGCTAAAGAAGTAGTTGCTCAAGGAATACTTGCTGGTTTCCCTATCATCAATGTGAAGGTTTCTCCATATGATGGTTCCTATCATGATGTAGATTCATCTGAAATTGCATTCAAAATAGCTACATACAAAGCATTCAAAGATGCCTTTATGAAGGCTGGTCCTATGATATTAGAGCCAATAATGGATGTAGAAATAGTAACTCCAGAAGATTACGTATGAGACGTAATGTGAGATCTTAGTTCTAGAAGAGGAATGATCCAATGACAAGACAAGAGATGAAATGCTGCCGTTGTTAAAGCAAAAGTTCCTTTGGCTGAGATGTTCGGATATGCTACAGATCTTAGATCAAATACTCAATGAAGAGCTCAATATTCTATGCACTTCGCTTCATATGAAAAGGTTCCAGAAAATGTTGCACAAAAAATTATTGCAGAAAGAGCTGGAAATGTTAAAAAAATAGACGAAGACTAAAATACATAAAATAAATTAAACCTGAGGCCAGTCTTCAGGTTTTATCCTCCACGCAGTTGGGGGATTTTTTTTAAATTCAAAAATTTCAAAACAAAAAAAATGCTGGTCAGTATAACTAACCAGCAGATCCCTTCCTCGATTTTAAAATTATAACATAATGAATTTAACTCTATTTTCTTTACAAACTAAAACGTAGCTGCCTCTCTTTAGACTTGATAAGTCCAATGAATTTTCGTTAGTCTTTATATTCGTAGAGAAAACTTCTCGCCCTGATGCAATATCATAGATCTTTACAGGTCCAGTAATTTTATCAGGGCTTCGTAAATATAAGTGATTACCAGTAAGATAGGCTACCTTAATATCTTTTTCGGGCTCATCCTTTACTAGTTTGGCTAGTATTAGACCATCCTTAGAGAGATATTGGTATTCCAATCCAAATGGATCAAATAAGGTATAAAATCTTTCAATAAATTCATCAAGACAATTAGCATTTGCTAAATCATCCAAACATTTCTCTTTGAAAGTTTTTAATACTTGATCATCAAACTCAGATTCGACAGACAAAAGTAACTCTTTATCAGTGGTATCTTTGATAATAATCGTGTTATTTGATAAACTTATCTTCACGTTATCTCCAGGTATTGGCTGAGATTCAGCTTGCCTGATTTTAATTTCTGTTTGGTTATTGATAACTAACTTATAATCTTTTATGAGACTAAAGTTAGACGCTCGAGCACTGGACAAACAGACAATCCAATACAAGAGGAACGTAATAATAAAACTTGCCGTGTTTTTCATATAGAACTTTTGTTTTCTTTGAGGAGGGGTTTTATGTCTATATATTTTACCATAAAAATCAATCAGAAAGAGTATTATCAAACTCTTTTCATTTCATTTATCAAATATTGTTTATCTTCGGATGATACATTTGAACCTTTTATTATAATCTGAATATAATCTTTAAATACAGGTCAAACAAGGTGTTTGATTATTTGAATTCTCCTTGTTTCCTCTTTACCGTCATTTAGTTCATTCTCCCATCGTAATTGTAATTCCTGAAGCTCGGTCAGATGATTAGGATCGCTTATAAATTGTGCAAATTTACTATCGGGTAGTATTTCTATAATTTTATCCTTTATAATAAGAAACGATGTTCGTAATGTTTGGTCTTCTATAAACTGATTTATAAATCAATCCAAAAATAGTGATGCAACCAATGTTTCTCTATCTGGTTGGTGTTTTTTTATTTTTGATTCTTCATCTTGATTTTTGTTTTTATCTGTTGGATGTTTATTATATTTATTGTATTCGTGTTCTAATATTACGCTATTTATTCATAGTCTTTCAGATAACAATTGTTTATAATGATCTTTTATGATCCTATTTTCTACAATTGCTAACAAGTCAAACATTACATTTAATATTCTTTGTTTATCTATAGGAGATTTTATATCAGACTTTTTTTCTAATCCTTCGAATATATACATATAACCATCTATAGATAATTCTATAATTTTTTTTAGTTCTTCTTTGGATCAATTGTTATTAGCGAATTCATCTATATCTTTAAATTCACTAGGAAGCTTAAAAATCTTTGGATATAATCACTGCTGATATGCTGTTTTCAATGCTCTTATACTTGCATTCTGACCTGCGTTATCGTTATCGAAAGAGAGATAGATATTTTCTGTATATCTTTTTATTAATTTAATATGTTGATCCGTAAGAGCGGTACCACAGGTAGCTACTCATATAGGGATATCTAGTCTAGAAAGGGCAATGACGTCCATCTGTCATTCTACTATAATGATTGCATCATGCTCTTTGACGTATTGTTTAGCTATATTGAGTCAATATAGGATTTTAGACTTTTCGAAGGCTATATGCTCTGAACTATTTAAATATTTTGGTTTATCCTCCGGATTTATTACCCTTGCACTAAATCAAATTATATTTTGCATTCTATCATAAATTGGAAATGTAATTCTATTTCTAAAAAATGGATAAATCTCTCAGTTTTGATTTTTTTTAGTTAGAGATGCCCACAACATATCTTCATCCCTAAATCATTTAGATTTTATATACTGAGTTAATCCATAACTACTACCAGGCGCATATCATACGCCAAATAGTTGTATTGTTTTATCATCAAGTTTTCTTTTTTCTATCAAATATTCATAAGCATTTTTATTTTTCACCAATTCATCTACAAAAAATTCCTGAGCAAGTTTGTGTAGTCTTTTCATTTTTTCTTTTTCATCGTCATATTGATTGTGTTTCTCCATATTGTCAGTATATTCTTTCAAATCTATATTTGCGTCTTTTGCAAGCATTTTAATCGCATCCCAAAAGTCAATTTTTTCTACTTCCATAAGAAATGTAATAACATTTCATCATAAGCCACTACTAAAATCTTTGAAAATTTGTTTAGATGGCGATACCATAAAAGATGCGGTTTTCTCTGCCTGAAAAGGACTTAAACCAGAAAAATTACTTCAGGCTCTTTTTAGTTTTACATATCTAGATACTATATCAACTATGTCTATTTTTGAGAGAATATCTTCTGTTATTTTACTCATTCTTTATCTACACATAAAACACCGCAACGAAATATATACTATATTTTTTCTTTTTTTATTCAACTTTATCTACAGAGAATTATTTTAGAAAAAAACTGAATGATTTAACATCCAGCCTTTTACTTATAAAAATATATCAACTATTT
>JAYSML010000106.1:0-5219 GCA_043724745.1 bacterium | reverse complement strand
CAAAACTAGAACAGAAAACCAAATCGAAAAAGACGAAGATGAAAAAGAAGAAAGAAGAAAAGAGAAAATAAAAAAAATCAGAGATAAAATGGAAGATATGATAAATGATGTACAAGAATTATATCAAGAAGCACATCAAGATATTATAAATAGAGACTATGAAAAAGCTTCTCAAAAAGCAGAAGAAGTATTGGAAAACATAAAATATCAAAAAGAATTCATTTCCAAATTGAACTCTTTTTCAAACAGCGTGTTATTTCAATTGAAAAAACCAACGCAAATCTTCAAAAGACAAAAAGACATAATGACTACTCTTCTACTTCCCAACTGAAGAGATATGGTTCTTATTGAATTGGAAGAAAGAGCTAAAGACATAAAATGAATCGCGAAAGCAAATATGAAAAAACAAACGAAAGAAATTAAAAAAGATTTGTCCCATCCAAGAAATATGGAACAAGAATTCATTTGAGAACGAGAACCAATGTATCAGTGAAGAAATATAGTCTGATTTAAATTGAATGGCTGAGTAGATATTTTATCCACCAGAAGAGTTCTTTATAGATGAGATAAGAAAGTCTATATAGTTCAACAAAGAAAATGACAAATGTTATATTGAGCTATCTCAGCAGAATGAGAACCACTAACATGAACTTATTTCACGAAGAATTACAAATTACAATGAAATAAATTGATATATGAACCTACAGACAATTCTTGAGAACCTTTAGGGGAAATAGATTTAATAAACTCTACTTCAAAATAACATCTACAATCTTCGTCTTATAACCAACTTTCTCCAAAGCCTGATTTACTCTCTCCAGTATCTCAGGTTTTTTTTTAAATAATTCTATTTTTATCATTTGATCTCTAGTCTTCACCATAATTTTATTGAAACTCACATAACCTTCGACGCATTGTTTTCAGAAAATATTTTTGACTATATTCACAGCTATAGCTCATATCATAGCCCTACCTAGATGCTGACTTGCCATCCTCAGACGCATCGAATCCTTGAGAGTTTTCATAGAAAATTAATATACAAGTAAATTTTTCATTGCCCAATCTCTTATCCTTTTATCCTCATCATCAGATTATTCATTTTATTTTGCAAAACAACAAAAAATGTATATATATGCCAGATAAATTTATCAAATATTTTTGAAATGAAAAAAATCTGGCTTATGTTGATATTTATTTTGTGAATAATTCCCTTTTTCGCCACTACACATGCACAAACAGACTCACCAGCCGGGATCACAATAAATTCTAAATGTCTATTAAATGGTCAATGTAAATTCAACGTATACGATACATTATGAATTAGAAAATCAGTAAGATCTGAATGAGACCCTACATCTGTATGACTTTTTGTCCAAGATATTATCCTGGCAGCTACCATGTTTATATGAACTATACTTACTCTAGCAATTATAATCTCCTGACTCATGTATATATTTGCAGCCGCATCCGGCAAAGATCCAGCCAAAGCCAAAAGCTGACTAATAAACGCATTTGTCTGACTTCTTATAGTCATTCTATCTTATTCTATCATCAGACTAGTCCAATATCTCGCTAAATGATTCTAAAAACAGTCAAAAGTCAAATTTATTGACCTGACAGACCCCTTACAGACTCGATTACCTGATAGGCTTTACAGACTTTATAAACTGCCAATGCAAATTCATCTAATCTCAATTTTTCCAGAAATATTTGATAGTTTCACCTCGACTTCTCTTATCAAAAAAGCCATCCAAAAAAAAATAATCAAGTTTCACACTCTCAATCCAAGAACATTTTGCCTAGACAGACACCAACAAATTGACGATCAAATTTACTGATGAGGACAATGACTGCTTATGAAAGCCAAACCTATAATACAAGCAGTAAATAAAATCGTAAATAAAATCAAAAAGCAAAAAACATCTGATTTCAAAATTATTTTTCCCTCTCCTAGTATAGATACATTCGACCAGAAAACAGCAGAAGCCCTATCCGTGACTAGTCATATTATTTTCGTATGTGGTAGATACGAAGGTATAGATTATCGCTTCGAAAAGTATATGTTAGATAAGTATCCAGATAATTTCCAAAAAATTTCAATCTGAAAATTCATCACACTCTGATGAGAAATACCATCCATGGCTATGATAGAATGTATCACTAGAGTCATCCCATGAGTTATCAAGGAAGAACAAAGCCGGAAAGATGAAAGCTATAGTCCAGGGCTAAATATGGACAATCTAGAATATCCACAATACACTAGACCTGAGAAAGTTTATGGGTATACTGTCCCCGATACATTGCTCACCTGACACCACAAAAATATCCAAGAACGAAAGGATAAAAATACAAAACACATCAAATAAATTTTAATTATTAAGTAAGTTTATGATCTGACTAATCTTCTTTGGTAGACTAGATGCAGAAAAATGAATTCAATGAATAATTGATATGGTAAATTTATTTGGTAAAAAAAATCCAGAATTACCATTTGATTTATTCGTTTTTGGATCATGAGCTTACGAAAGTCATATGCGATCCTTATCCCAAAAATATAAACAAGTACATTTCTTCTGACGACAAAATATGGATACCATCAAAAGATATGCTTCTATGTGTAAATATGCACTCATGCCAAGCGAATGTTTAGAATCATTTGGACTCTGAGCACTCAATGCTCTTCATCTATGAATTCCAGTGATATGATACGCTAAATGATGACTTGAGCCATTTATTTATCCTGAACTAGACCTAAACAAAATAGACTGAAAAGACACATGAGAAAGACTCCACAACTTAATCAAAAAATTAATTAATCATCCTGAAAAAATCGTAAGAAATCCTAGAGATATAGCGCAAGAATACACAATCAAACATCGGAAAGAAAACATTTCGTATCTCATTTGATCTTCACCAAAAAAAATCCTGCTTATATCTGATTTCATAAATAAAATTTGATGAATTGAAACATATGTAAACGATTGTAAATTTATATTGGAAAACATGTGACACAAAGTAGAGTTATTTGGTGCAAAGTCTCCAAAATGAAGAATATGAAGGATATTTAAGCTGCTATGAATATTTTTATGACTTTTCAATATCTATCAAGCACGTAAATTAAAAAATAAAATTGAATCTTTCAAACCAGACATTCTACGATTTAATAGCATACTAAGATACATGTGACGAATGTGTATAAATCAATGAAACTGAGCACAGAAAAAATTTTTAATGTTCCATGACCTATGATACGTTCATCCATTTCCAAGTAGACTAGAAAACGAAAATCAAATACCCAAGAAACTCTGATTAATAACATTCATCAGGGCTGCCTGAAGCAGAAACCCTCTAGTTCGAATAGCCATATCTCTTAAATACCTATCTCTAAAATTAATTAAAAGAAGTATTCATAAACATATAGATACTTTCATTATTCCATCTCCATTTATGAGAAATATGTTTGCCAAAAACTACAATATACCACTAGAAAAAATATACTTACTTCCACATTTTATCCAAAGCTAAAGATGTTTATTCCAGATTATAATTTACTCAAAAAATATGCCGATATCCTAGTCAAATTTGCATTACGAAGTGGTGATGGTGCCAAAGCCTGAGATGTAATTTTTGTTCAATTGCCAGAATGTGCTAAACCTTTCTACTTACCATTGCAAAAGGCAATCTTAGAAATCTGAGCTCATCCGATATTTGAATACCTACCAGATGGAGTATCCAGACATTTTTACGAGAATTCAAATGACGATCAAACCACTTTCTATCCATCACATCTTATCGAAGGAAAAATCAAACAAATGACGCATGTCATATGAATCATAGCAGAAGCCGACAAAAACGAACTCAAATGAATCGACACTAAAAAAATAACAGACAGAATACAATCGCGTAAACAATATAGAGAACTAAGAACAAAAAAAGAATCAGAATGAAACTTGACTCGAGTACTTGGACTTTACGGTACCCAAGCTATGGCAGATGAGGCCAACATGTCATTGGAAGAATATCGAGACCAAATCATCAAGGCCTGTTATCTGGACCAAGAAAATCCAATTCAGAAACGAAAGGATATCTTTTCAAAGATTAATGAAATCAAGAAAAAATTAAATAATTTAAATATCCAAAAAGTTCATATAAAATCAGAAGATATAGATCTTGAAGTCAAAATCTGATCAGATAGACAGTGGCTCTGAGGATGATGAAGAAATATTCCCTCTTTTGAAGTTTTCACCTCACCCGATCGAAGATGAGTAAGTGGAACATTCAGGTCCAATCAGTCATTTTATAGATATGGCAGGATCATCAAATGAGCTTACTTCAAAATCGAAAATGGTACAATAGTGGAATTTGATGCACAAGAAGGTAAAGACTTACTTTCTGACATTTTGGATATACCATGAACAAATCACATATGAGAATTTAGTCTGACAGATGCTAGACATTCACACATTACAAAATTTATGGCAGAGACTCTCTATGATGAAAATGCAGGATGAAAATATTGAAATACACACATAGCTATATGACTTTCATTCGAAGAAACATATAGATGAGAACTCCAAACTTTAACAGAAAAACAAAAAGAAGACTTCTGATTTAATCAAAGTGCTGAACATCTAGATTTTGTATCTACTACCGATAGGACAGTAACGGCAACTCTTGGAGATTGAAGCGAAATAGTAATTTATAAAAACTGAGAATTTACAATATAGCTTTATAGAAATTTTCTGATCAAATACTTATCTACTTAAAATATTTAAATATAGTCCTGATTGTAGATAATACCCTTCAATCGAAAGGTAAGATACTCTTGATCGCTTTTTCCAAAACAATTACAGTATTTGTAGTTAAACTACTTACTTCATTTTTTATCAGTTCTATTTTACTAGGCTTATTATTATAGAGTTTTTTCTCTACAGGCTTCTTGAAAACATGGAAAGACATATTATCATCGATTAGAACAGAATTCAAAAGATCATTAATTACAGATTTAGTAGTTATAGATTGTGTAATTTTCTCTCTTTCATTATTGTCATTTTCCGAAACCTTACCAGTATTGATAGTTATATTTTTTATTTGTGGTACTTTTTTAATATCATAATGAACAAGAGTGTTTGCTACTTTATTTAAGATTGGAAAAGACTCAATATTATTTTTTATAATAGGTTTCAAAACATTATTAAATTTAGATTCAATAATTTCTA
>JAYSML010000105.1:0-15944 GCA_043724745.1 bacterium | reverse complement strand
ATCTTCTTTCTTATCATTGTTTATATCCTCGAAGAAATAATTATCTCAAATCTTCTCTATCTGATCTTTAGATTGTATTAGATTAGTTTTGGATACCTTACCATCTTTTAGGCTATCCAAATAAATTCATTTTGTATAAATCGAAACATCCTGTTTATATTGGATATTACTTGTTTTATCCGACGATGATGCCAAAGCTAATTTAGTAGAAGAACCGCAAGTAGGACAAGAACCCATACTCTGAGAATAGAGCTGAACATCATTAGTTCTAGAAATTTTATTTTTTAGATCCAATAAATAATTTTTTGATTTATCATAAGTATCCTGAGTCATATTTAATTGAACAGGAGAATTGTTTTCCACCGCAGACAAATATCCATCAACAAATTGAGAATTTAAAGCAATATAACTTTTAGCAGGAGATTCTTGCTTGGATAAAATATCACGATTTAAATCATCTATATTAACTAATTTAGTCTCAAATTTTATTTTATCACTTTTATCCGAAATAAGTTTACCTGATAATTTTAAGTCCGAAATAAATCAATCATAATTATCCAATATTTTATCAGATATCTTTTTATACTCACCTTTCTTCTGCTCCATCAAAATATTAACATCCTGTTTAATCTTATTTATATTATCGGTATTTATAGATATATTACTTTTATTGTTTATATTATAAGCTATTTTATCCAATCTCTCAGAGGTTTTTTTGTCATCCTTAGCATATAGTTTGAAATAATTAATTCAATCTTTCAATGATTTATAAACATCGTTATAGTCTTCATAATTAGCTTCGCTAGACTTAGAAGGAATATAACTTCATTTGATAATATTATCTTTTATATTTGTTTTTACATCCTCTATTTTATTTGCAGACCAATCTTCTGCGTTATTTACTGATTCTGCTGCTTTATTTTGAATATTATTAGAAAATCAATTAACATACGAAGACACGGAGTTAATAAAATTATAGACTCCATCAAAATTATATCTTAATTCCAAATAAGCATCAAGCTTTCGATCAAATCATTTCAAAGGAGGATCTCTATATTTCGTTGTAAGATCAAAATAATCAAATATAGGCACATTCCAAGTTCTCTGAGTCATTTGTTCTATTTTAGCCTTCACTCATTTCTCTCCCACAAGTCATATTCATCACTTCACAATACAGAATATCTTTCATATAAATTTTGCCACTTTTAATATAACTTCTATCTTAGGAGAGATATTCGGAATTTTTGGTGCTGGTGGTAATGTTGGCAATTGTACTTCCACATTAGGAATAAAAGAAGGTAATTCTGGTAACTCCGGTGGATTTGGTAATACTGGTATAGATGGAATATCAAAAAATGTTATAGTAATTCCATACTCAGGTGGATATGGTAAATCCGGAATTTTTGGCAAAGCAATATTTATAGGAGAAAAACTAAATTTTGGCAATAATATATCAACTCCCAAATCCAAATGAGATAGATCTAAAGATATATTCGGTATCTTAAAAGGCGGAATAGGCAAAATAGGCAATTTTGGACAAAGGAAAGATAGACTACAAGAATATGAGCTATAATTATCGTTACTACACTTGGAACATTTCTCTGATCGATCCAATGAAAAATCAATAATTACTTGTCGAGTTTTTATAGCATGTACAAGTATTGTCATAGAATCTATATATTGAGAAAATCTAGTGGCATTTGTATTCAATCGGAAAGTTAACTTTCAAAGGAAATTAGAAACAAAAGAGACTGTTTCGGTTACATATCTATCTGTAATATGAATCCATTCATACAGTTTAAATGGAAATTTTTTATATTCCTCAAGTATATTTATATTTTGTTTCACAGAATAAATTAGCTTCTCTGTATCCTGTTTAAACTTTACAAAATTACGCAAAGATTCCAGGGCCTTATGACAAGATTCCGAAGTATCTTTAGCGAGTAATTCATCCAATCATTTTTCATTTACAATCAATTCTTTAGCTTTATTTTTATTTTCCACTCCACAAACATTTAGCATTTCTTCTATAGCTACATCCCATTTTTGTAAAATCTTATCATTTTTTTCTATCCATAATTTTAGATACGCAGAATAAGAAGACATCTGATCTATAGTCAATAATGGTACCTTTATATTAATATCCTTAGTTTCCATATTTACCAAAGGAACCTTATCAAAAAGTGCCAATATTGTTTCAAATGGATTATCAAAAGAACTAGATAAATTATCTAAAGACTGATTAGATAAATAACGATTTATTCCAGTAAGTTGTTTTGTATATCATTCATCTTTTTTCTCTTTTTTAATATCACTTAGAACATTAGAAATATTTCCAAGATCAATATTTGAAATTCAATCTCAAATAGCAGACAAATCTGGTAAAGTAAGATTTACATTCATTTTAGTCAAATTATTTACTATATATTTAATCTGCCTAACCTCCCAATCTTGTACTATACACTTTACCAGTCATTTTATTTTAGATGACAATATTTTCAAAGTAATTTTTTCATTTGAACTCAGACTAAATCATTTTTCTTCTTCAATAGATCCAATTCATTCAAAAGATATATTAGAATCTTTCTGTACAAAAGAATACGGTTCTTGATCGAAACGCATAATTCATCCAAAATTTCACTCAAATACTTTAGGTCCAGACTGTAATCTAAATGCAGACTCAGTAGTTGTTATTTTTCATCATACTCCATCAGCTTCTCCTTTTCGTACATCTCATTTATTACAAGCTCAATTATCTCATAAATCTACCAAATAATCATCAAAAGAATCCGTAACTACTGAATTAGCAGTATTTGTAGCCTGACCTGCAGCCTTACACTTAGTAGACAAAGGAGGCAAAGCAACAACTACACAATTTCAAACAATATCTCTAAATGGCTTAGGCAATCTAATTCACAAAGAATAGGGTCAAACACACATAGCCAAACCTAATCACAAAGTCAATGTAGGTGAAACATACAATCTAAACATAGATCCAACTCCTCCAAAAATTCAGCCAGCACCAGCAGGACTAGGAGGTCGAATAGGGATTAAAGGAACATTGGTAGGGAACGATAATACAGGTACTCACTTATCAAGAGGCGTCAGCGGTAAATTAAAACAACCAAATAAATGATATTTTCCAGGAGCTAAAAATGCTTGATTAAAAGGTAATGGCATTCCAGAACATCATCCGCCTTTTCACAAAGAGAATCAATTACACAATCATCCCAATGCCTTATCTATATTTTCAGAAGCCTTTGCAACTACATTGTCCATAAAATCAAGATTAAACGACATAGATGCTCCTCCTTCTTCCAACAAAGACTGTAAAATACTTTTTACATTCCGTTTTTCTTTTGTTCATCCATAAGAATCAATTAATTTATTTACATCCGAAAGCGAACCAACATCTCATACACCAGATACCGAATCTTTCAAAATATCACCCTGCTTCTTATCCATTTCTTCTAGATAAGCAGAAACCCTAGATTGAACATCATCAAAAATTTCAGTATAAGATCTATTTTGTGATTTATAAATATATCTTCACTTGAGACATGAATCATTACTATTTACCGCTATCTCATTGTATCAGTCTTTGACTAAGTTTTTATCAGGCAATGCGATATCTTTGACTCCTATGTTCACCGGCGTATTAGTCTGATTGTAGTAGACTTTGTAGCTAAAAACAAGACTTTCTCAGGCATTCAAAATAACATTATCTAACATAAATTGATATGGCTCTACAGATCGATTTATTTTTATATTAGGAGAAACATATCCTGAACCAAAACTAAATGTTTTTATACTGCGATCTTCGGTGGTAGGTACAAGCCAAGGTCACTTTATCTCCTCAAAATATGTAAAATCTCAAGCCTGCTTAGCCAATAATGTCACGGTAATTAAAACCTCATCTCACTTCTTTAAATTTCATCAGTTTAGATCTTTATATTTTTTATACACACTTATTTTGTCCTCTCCAGAAAGATATTTTATAGGAATATAATAAAGGTCTTGGTCCGACATTCTTTCATTTATAGGTGTATAATCTATGGGGCTACTTACATAATCATCTCACAATGCATTAGGGTCTATCTTATTGGGTAAATCCTCCATAAAGGTATCAACCTTAGCTAATGTGCTTTTTAACAAGGACTTTGTTTGGTCTATTTTAATATCTTGTTTATATGGTGAATCATAATTATCATATTCTTGAGCATCCGCCTCTACCTCATTATCAACGTTTACCGCTTCTTTAGCGTAAGGATTAAATCAGTTCCAACGAACCAAACTAGTATCTTGCAAAAAACTTTCGCTATCCAGATATATACCATAATTCTTGACCAAAACCTCATTATCTCTCTGCCTAGCATACCACTGAGAATCACAAGAATAATCCAAAGACGATATATAATTCGATCATTTTTTAGAGTTAGATCCACCATAAAAAACTTTTATATATCCATCATAGTCATTTGTAATAATATCCACACTACCATCCAAATCCATATCTTTCAAAAATATTTGACTAACATCAGACAAATCATCAGGAGTATTTGTAATATATCATTTATCGGCATTAGTATTTAGACATACCAGGCTTCCATCTATATCAAAGATTCAATAATTATTTTTGTAAACAATCATTTTATTTTTATTGTTTCGCACTATCACATCTTGATATTTATTGCCATCTACATCTCCTACAAACACGTCCCTTATTCATCACTCTATCAAGAATAAGTCTTGCAAATTTTTATCAAATTCACCTCATCAATAATTTTTTTGTAATTTAACTGTCCCATCTTTATAGACTATAAGTATATCCTTTAGTCAATCGTTATTGAAATCTATCAATAAGGTTTTGAAAATCTGCTTACTTGTATCAGAAAAAACAACTTGTCATATTCAGGCATCAAATGGGGTTTTATCGATATTTACATTATCTGAAATTCTCTTTAAAACGGGATCTCAAAAATTTATTAAAAACTCTGAAGCAAAAGCTAGCGTAGACTGTCAAACACTTTTTCATTGACCAAACAATGTAATATTTTTGAAAGGCGATTGAAATCATATTCACAAATCATCCTGATAACTAGATTCTATAGAAATATTTTTCTCTTCCATCTTGCTTTGCAAATCTATTATTCATATTCATTTTTTTCCATTAGTAGACCCATCAGCGAATATCTTTTGAGATACATAACGATAAGCATCATATATTTTTATACTAGATCCCAAAATATATTCATCTCCCCTCCATACAAATAACTGGCCTATTCTCTTACTTCCCCAAATTATATCAAATACAGAATATCCTAAAATTCTACTCTCAGACAAAACTATTTTAATATCACGACTTACATTGGAATCTGAAAAATCAACGACAACATTATCATTTACAATTATTTTTCACTTATCAAAAACATTTGTTTTCACAACGCTATCTGTATCCTCTGGAAAATAGATTAAAACATTTTTATTATCCTTTATACTATCATTTATATAAGATTCCTTTTGGATTTTAACAGAATCACCAGTAGATAAAATGGTTTTTTTATTAAATAAGGAACCAAAAAATCATATGTCAGTTCAATTATCTTTTTTTTGTACTATAAAACTAGACATACCGAAATCAGACTGTTTTCATATATTTATATAACCAACATTATCGAAAGAATAATTTATATAACCAGACTGTAATACAATAGAAGAATTTAATCATCCAATATTTTTAATCTGAGCATTTTGATCGACTATCAAATCAGTCTTTTTTACTTTATTTATGTCTACCATCTGAGTAGTTACTGCCAATGTTTTTTCTGCCTTTCAAAATATCTCATTTATATATTCGTTATTATCAGAAAAATATCATCGTTGATTTCACCAATCAGATCAAAACAAATTTAAATACATAACATTAAGTTTCTCCTTTGGCAGTAAATCTTCCTGCACAATAACCTTCTGGTATCAAGGTATCTGTCAATCCAAAGAAACATTTTTCAAAACAGCATAGAAATATCCTTCTCATACCAATCAAATATCCTTTAACGAAAACGAGCCAACACCATTAATTGTTTTATCTTCGGTTCAATCAAGTTTTATTGATCACATCGTTCACATCTTTACAGAGACTCCTCTATCTAGCAAATTTCATCGTTCATCAAAAATCTTTAATGTTCAGCTTAGTCATTTTCATAATTCTATATTAGTTTTCGGAAACTCTAGTGAAATTCTCTTTTCCTCTCAGGCCAACACAGAAACATTTACCACAAAATCATCGAATCCAGGTATTTGTAATATTATCTTATCTTTTCATGCTTTGAAATTTGGATGAAAGAATATATCAACTTTCCCACCACTAAGTATAAAATCCTTCTGAGAAATAAAAGTATATTGTACTGCTCTTTTTCAATCGTAATAAGCCTGATCTTTTGATACAAATCCTGGGAATACCAATCAATTTTGAGAATATACTTTTGCTACAGAGTCCAAGTAAACTCAATTTTGATCCTGTAATTTCAAAGACAATTTAAGTAATTTTTCTGCATCCAGATTTTTTACTCATGCATTTCCAGTAAAATAAAGATCATGTCATTTCCTAGCTAAATCATAATTAATCTGAGTATTATTTGAAAGAATAGTTCACTCATAAGCTATATCTAATTTTCATTTCACCACAGAGATTGGCAATTCCTTATTTATCAAAACATTATCTTCATTGTTTCCAGATAATACGATATTTATAATAGATTTATTTATATCTTTGGCTGCTCTAAAAATAAAATCAGAATCTTTAAAATTTTGGAAGCTAATATTATTTGACCAAGCGCCATCATAATAGAATTCTCCATCTCCAGACAAAACACTTATATTGAAATTTCTCAATGTCTGACTTATTAAATTTTCATATTTATCCTTTCCTATTACCTTAATAGGAATTTCAGCTCAAGGCAAAACTCTTTTTGATGGAGCAAGGAAAGAAACATCAGAAATAGTTCAAGGCATCAAATTAATTACCTTTTGCTTCTCTACACAATCCGAAGAATAAGGTAAACATATTTTCAATATAAGAGCATCAAATCAAGACTTCTTATTCTTCATATCTATTTCCAACTCTTTTGGAGTTTCGAAAATATTAGAACTAAATAATATCTTTTCATTACATAAATTGCTGGAGGATCATTTTACACCAAAACAGTTATCTCCCGTCAATGACACAGTTACATCCAACCTTCACAAATCCACACTAGAATATATACCAAGCACCTTTTTCTTTTCCTCTGTAACAAAAAAGGAACTCGATTCAGAATTTATATTTATATAAGATTTAATTTTTTGTAATTTTTGGTTTGTTTCCCAAGATAAATTATTGTTTTTTGGATCTCACTTATTTCAGTTATCCAAAACCTCGAAATGTTTCTGAGCCTCATTTATATATTGATCTTTTGAATCTTTCAATCCGAAAAATCAAGTTCATCCTGGGACAAAAACTGGTCACAATGCATTATCAAAGTTTATTTTTATTTCAAATGGTTTTTTTGCAACTTTTTTTAGCCAACATTTCATAGCATCAAACCAAGGAGAGTTCATCTTCTTTATATCAAATAGTAACACAGTTCAGGCAGCATCACCACCACATTCATCATTTATATCAGAGGTGTTTTTATAATCAAAATCAGTATTTGTCTTAGTTTTTGGACTACCAGAATCGTTTTTATTTTTTATACTATCAAGCTGACTTATGAAACTAGGTATATTTTCAGAAGATAGATAATTATCTCCATCAGAGTTAATAAAGGCAACCTCATATCATGTTCTATTAAAATCAGGAGAAAGTAGAATTCATTCATCATATTTTTTTAAATAGGTTTTTACAGCTGACGAGACTCTAGTATTCACATCAAAATTTTCTCTAATCTGATTTAAATCTTCCCTCACGCTAGTTTGATATTTTCTACTGTAAACATTTTGATTTAATCTATACAATAATTCTGACAAAAAATTTATTTTATCTTGTTTCGTTTTTATTATCTTCTCTCAATATATTTTTTCATATCCATATTTATTCGAAAGATTATCAAAAAACTCAACTAATGTATCCTCCAAAAAAGTATCTGAAAAGTTTTGGTAATTACGATTCGGTGAAGCCAAAGCATCAGAAGAAGCCAAAAAACCAAAGGCATTTGAATATTGACCGAAGTATTGATTTTTTTGACTGCTTTGATTTTTCAATTGAAAATTGAATTTATCTACAGATTTTTTTAGATACTGAGATATAGAATTTGAAATATCTAAATTTGGCTTCAACACAAGATTTCCAGAAATACTATTATATACCTGTACCTGAAATATATTTGGATAATCAAACTTCACCAATCATCCACCTACTCATTTAAAGGTTACATTTCTTTCTGAATCTACTGGCCTATCAAAAGTAGTCAAGTTCATTCCATCCACTTGTTTGACGGTTGGAGATACATTATATTTTATACTAGATATAGTTTTATAATCATATATTTTAGCGGCAGGATAATCAGAACAAGGACTAGATAATTTAGATATTTCATACTTTTTACTAACAGGTCTTACGTTTTTTATAATATTTCCCGTCATATTTAGGTTAAAAACTTTAGCAACTCAATTTTCACTTTTATAAAGATCAAAAATAGAGAAACTTGAAGAAGCCAACCTTGTTTTACTTACATCTTGTATAGCTCAATTCAATATTTTTGGATAATTCATTTCACCATAACGATCATTAACCAATATCATTGATCAGAAAGTATCTACTCATAAATAAGAATAAGCAGAAGGTTCTTCTTTATTTATATTTTTTGTTCATCATAAATCATATATTGGTAACCATGAATTTTTATAATCATATGATTTCAATGCAAAAGACCCATCCAAATTTAATGGAGATGCTCATCATCGATTTCTAATAGCGAAATAATTAGGATCTTCTTTTGGATCAGAACTTTCTATCGCATATCATTTCTGTTTACAAAATAGATTAAATCCAAGTAGAGAAAAATGAGAGACACATTCTTTTTTCCATTTTTCAGGAATTCTATTTCCACTTCGATATTCCAATTCTGGTTCTATGTTGAATATATTATATCATCTATTAGATTCTGTTTGTTGAGAAAAAATTCAATAAGATCAAGCAATTGATTTTTGTATATCTACTTGTATATTATCACCCCCAGACAAACTAGAATAATTTAGATATTTTCAATTATAAATTGATGTATCAGAAATTCCAGTTATATTTAAGGCATTCTTTCCAAAATAGAAATTATAATAGAAATTATCCGTATCCGTTTCGCAATATTTTTTTAGAATATAACTTTTGTTATTATTCTCATAATTATTATAGGAAACTATCAATGGAATATCTAAATAATATTTCTCTTTCTCTATCTGATCATTTATTTTTTTCTCCATAAAATCATTCAACTCTACAAATATAGACTTGACCTGATCATTTCACAAAAGCCAAGAATCCTGTTTTGTAATTTTCTCATAATGTCATTCTATAGAATTTACTATTTCTCAAGAGGAATTTTTTCTATACCGTCTAGAAGAAGCCTCTAAATTATCTCTAACTTGGGATAAATATTTAGCAGAAATCAAATCAACATAAGGCTTAACAAAATTTCAAATACTCTCTTTCAACAATAGAGTAGGAGTTCACATCTTCTGGAAGCTATCCAAAGATACATCAGTCTGAGCAGCCAATTTTCAAATCTTATCAGCATACTCTTTTAAGTCTGGATCTTCTGAATTTTTCAAATCCGCCGAAAGGTCTTTTCATATATTTAATGAACTTTCAGAATAATCAGATTTTAATATATCAGAAAACAAATTAGTATATCTATGATAAGAATTATCCTCAGCAAATACGAAGTTGTTTGTATAATAAGGCAGATTATCTGTTAGAAAATTCTTTTTTAGAAAAACAAAATCATCATACCACATCCTAGGCAAAACAAATGATGATGGATCCTTATCGTATTTACGCAACCTAAGGAAAAAGTTTTTATAATCTTCATCTGTTTGGAACTTTATCCATCAATGCCAAACCTCAGCCTGTCATATATCATCAGAATTCAAAACAAAGAAATTAGATTTTTGATCGAAAACATATTTTTGTTCCTCGAAATCCACATAAGGATATATACTAGGGAAAAGATATCATTTATTATTTACCACCGGCATTGGTATATCTCACATCAAGACCAATCAATCAAGCTTAGAACTTTCTCCCTCTATACCATCAAAATAGATATTTTCCAACATCTTTGTTATATCCCAAGCTTTTAAGTTTTTAGTATTTATTGGCAAAACTATAGCTTTCGAATTGGATACATTCTTTTGTACATACTCACTAGCATACCATTTTATATCACTTTCATGTTTTGCATAAACATCTTTATCTACAACTACAGCTACAATATTTGTTTTAGAAATATTTTCCTCAGCAAAAACTTTTTTAAAATCAATAAAAAAAGCCTGATTCAAAACAAAAGAAAGTCAGTAAACCACAAGCAAAAACCATATGTTTATTTTTTTATTGAGTATATTCATATACAATTTTTCATACGCTAAACCGTAATGGAAAGCTTCTATATCGCAAAATATACATAAAGATATAAAGCAGTATAATAAAGGTATTTACTTGTACTGCATAACAAAAAATTTTAACCCCTCAAAGCCTTGCAGCGCAAACAGAAAAACTAACAAAAAAGTAACAGCGAATATATAATAAAAAAATATGCAAAATAAACATCAAAAAGCCGAAAAACTCAGTTTTTCTTGTGTTATACAAAATCTATAAGAAAGCATTTGACAAAAGTATTATTCCTCTTCAAATTGTTTTCTAATAAGTGGAATAAAGCGGAAATATTCTAAGACCTGTAATCCAGTAAATCTTCAAACAAGTAAGTTCAATACAAATACAATCAAGACTATTTCTGGATAAGCAATCATCATATGTCTAAGTCAGGCCCGACCTAATAAAAAATAGGAAATGAAAGAGACAAATAGAAATTCTATCAACGAGAATAATGATCAAAAACTAAATAATTTAAATCCATCATTAAATATTTTTTCTCATATTATAGCCACAAATATCAAAGGGAAAATCATAAACATATTATCAAATATACTAAAGTCTATTAGCTTAAGTCAAACGAGACGTTCCAAAGCCAAAAACAACAACAATAGACATACATAGAATATCATAAGCAGAGCTACTTTAGCATTATGCAATAAGTATATTTTTTTTACAAAAAACTTGGTAACTACAGTAGAAAGGAATGTTATCAAAAGTAGCATCAAACTTAATTTAATTCCAACCAATAATAACAATATCGAAAACATCAAAGGGTAAAATAACCCGAAAACACTAAATCAAACAAACTGTCTAAGGAAGCTTATAATCAATATACTTACCGACAACACCAATAAGAAGGACAATAAATTCACAGACATTCATTGATATATCAGATAATCTATTACACGAGAGAAATAATAATAATTTGACTGATCTTTCGACCCCAAAGAAATATTATAAACAAATTTACTATCAAAATCTGATTTATCAAAAGACAGATTGGATAAAAAATTTAGTAAATACCCCTTCTCCACGACAAATATATTAGGATTTTTAAATGGCTTCAAATATTTAGTTAATATTCTCTTGAGGAAAACCCTATTATCATTGGCTATCAAGTAAATATTCTTATTCGAGAAATCTATCAGATTAGATCTTATCAATTTATGAAAAACATCAAATATACGATCAAAAGCCTGACTAGAAATAATAATTTTATCAGCAGACTTTAGATATCATGCACTATTCGATATCAATGAAGCCAAGTCATCACTAGATAATGAACTACTTGAATCCAAAATTATTTTATCAAAAAATATTGAATGTTTTTGAAAGTTTTCTTGGAATCATAATTGAAATTCATCCATGCTACTTCATATATATACTATCAGACTTTTATACACATTTATTTCTTTAGCAAGGCTATACTTACATCAGTTTCAGTCGACAAAATCCACCAGTAACTTTTTATTTCACAATGACTTAAAATAAGTTGCATAGTTCTCTGTATTTGATAGATCCAACAATTTATCCTTATCAAAAAATCTATAAGTAACCGATTTCAAAAGTAATGGCTTATTACCATCCAATGTCTTGATAGAATATTCGACAAATTGATCTTTTTTTACGCTTTCATATCAGTCTATCATATAAAAATCACTGCTACAGCTAATTTCTTTCTGAGCAAACGTCAGCCCCAACATAGACAAAAACAATGAAAGAATAATAAAGACTTTTTTCATCAAAAGAAAACAATAGTAAAAACTATATAATCGGAGCTCTATAAAGAGACAATTATTTTATTTCATATACAACATTAAGTCTTATTGTTATTTCTGTCTGTCATGGAGAAACACTACTAGAAGCAGAATCTGCAGCTCACATTCCTGCCTGGTTTTCAGCTTTCGCATAGTTGTACATAGGTACTGGTGAATATCCAATATCAGAATCTGTAATCATTACTGGTTTTCACAAAGCTACACCTCAGAATTTAGCAAGATCAGCAGCCTTAGTTTTTGCATTTTCGAAAGCTTTTTCACGAGCCTTGGATACTGCAGCATCTTTATTTTCCAATGTGAAACTAGTATTGTCGATATTTATATTTCATATAGTAGCTACCTTATCTACGACTTGACTACCCTTTTCTGCAAACTTTTCTCATTGTACTTCTATAGACAAACTATGCTGAGATCTATATCCAAGCAATTTCCTTTGGTTATTTGTCCGGTCATATTCAGGATAAACATTTACACTAGTTGTCTTCACATTTTTATCATCTATAGCCAAAGTTTTCAAAAGTTCTTTTAGCTTAGTGATTTTTTCATTTGTCATTGTCTGAGCTTCCAATGTTGTTTTACCAAGTTCAGAAACGGAAACATTTATAAGGAAAGTATCAGGCTGAGTAAGGAACTTTCACTCTCCAACAACCGAAATTGTATTTGTAATTCATTGAGAAGTCTGCTGATTTTCTTTATTAGATTTAATCATACCGTTTCCTACATAAAGCAAACTTCAAGCCACTATAACGACAGAAGCCAATACTACAATGTAATTTAATTTTTTTTCTTCCATTTTTTTATTTATTTTAAGTTATAAAATCTACTTAGAAACATAGCTATTTAAGTCATAAGTTCAAGCCGAACTTTCTTTCCTTGTTTTTTTTCATAAACGAGATTTATAGGTAATTTTTTTAATTTTTCTCAGAAATAAGACAGAACAATTCAGCTCTGTCTTATTAAACTTTTGTTTATTAGTATTCCTTTATCTAATTTAACATCTTGGTTAAAACTCAAACTGATTTATACATATTATCTGCATATCTCCTATCAGAATCATCTCAGTTATGTAATCTATTGTAGCTCTTATCATAATTTTCTTTTCATTTATTGATAGCGGCAATAGCTTCAGATGTTTTAAGAAAATTTTCACCTAAACCACTATCTTTTAAAAATGAATATATACTATCTGCATAAAGACAAGATTCTAATCTGGACAATATTCATTTTTTATAGGCCTCTTGAATTTCTGGAGTCATAAGAAAAGACTTTTCCAATCAGAAAACTGAAGAAAGTTTTTCCAAATCATAACGACCATAATTTAAATGAAAACTTATAGAAGACATTAGCTGCTTTTTTACTACATCTTGTACTTCTTTTGATTTCAGAAACACATCAAAATCCATAATATCATTTCATTGTTTTATTTCATCATCAGAAAGCATATTTCAATTATTAATATAGCGAATAATAGATTCTTTTAAAGCAGAAATAACACCAGGAGATGTTTTCAAAAAATCAAACTCTTTGGCTAATTTTAAACCTGCATTATGTCCAAATCCAAACATTACTGGATGCAAAAAAACATTACAACAAATTTTTTCGATTCATACTTGGAAATCCTGATCCGACAAGTTGAATACTTTTTTTATACTTAGTAAATCATCATGAGTAAATTTCTGATAATACCAATTGGCATGCATATAATCAAAAACATCCTTATTTCATCACTTATCGCTTAAGTACAGCGATCTTTTATTTAGAATTCATGAATTTTTCTCTCGAAAAGACACTGCCTCATCAAAGGATTTTTTTTCTATCAATAAAGAAGTAAATTCCTTAGCTAACTGTCTCTCTTTCTCTTTTTTTTCAGCATCAACTAGTTTTGGATAATTTTCATCTTTTACTATTTCTCTGAAAAGCTGTTTTTTATATTTTTCTTTAAGTTCACTAGAACCAGGTATATTTTCAATTTCCTTTCCAAGAGACTCCTTAAGCTCTCTTTTGTTCCCTGAGTCTTTAATTAGATTTTGTAATTTATTCATTATTAATGGTGTTAATTATAAAATATAATAATATTACATACACTAATTATAAATAATTTTTAGAATCGTGCAAATTTCTTACTACTTTTTTCGATTAATTAGTATTTAATATTCTACATAATTTTCAACAATAGTTACAAAAATTAAGAAATTCCTTATTGTGTTTTTCGATACATCAAGTAAAGAGCCACAAATTCAACAAAAATACTTATCAAAATGACCAACAATATAAAAATAGAAATAAATATTGCTCTATAAAATACCCGCTTGTTTTTCCAAAAATTATATTTAAAATCAAGCAACTAAGATTTTAAACTTTTAGTTTTTAGTTATTAGTTATAAACTACCTCCATGGAACCAATAAGCTCATACCTACGCCCTCAAACACTTGACGATTTCGTAGGTCAACAACACCTAGTCTGACCAGGAATGCCTATCCATACATTTTTGGAAGAAAATAAAATCCCATCAATGATTTTTCGATGAAGCCCCGGATCTGGCAAAACCACTCTAGCTCATATCATATCCAATAAAACTAATTCAGATTTTTTGTTCCTTTCCTGAGTCAGTAGCAAAAAAGAAGACCTGAAAAAGATGATAGAAAAAGCAGAAACAAACCAACAATACTGAACACAAACAATCGTATTTTTGGATGAAATACATCGCCGAAATAAGGCTCAACAAGACGCATTATTACCTTACGTAGAGAAATGAACCATCACGCTTATCTGAGCAACTACCGAGAATCCCAGCTTCACCATAAATAACGCCCTTATATCCAGATGTCGTATTTTCATTTTTAATCCATTATCAGAAGATGAAATATTTTCATTTATCAAAAATAATCTAGACAAAATCCTGACAAGGCTAGACAAAAAAATAGAAATAAATGATGAACAAATACAATTAATAAGCCAGATTGGGAACTGAGATCTAAGGAATAGTTTAAATGTCTTGGAAGTGACATTATTATCCAAAAAAGAATGAACTATCACAGACGAAGATATAATAAATGCATGACAAAAAACAGTATATCACGACAAGGACGGAGAAAACCATTACAATATCATATCCGCCATACATAAATCTCTACGTGATAGCGACTGAGATGCAGCCTGCTACCGAGTACAGAGAATGCTATCAGCATGAGAAGATCCACTTTATATAGCCAGGAGACTTCTTAGATTTGCATCAGAAGATATATCCATAGCAAATAATAACGCTCTTCTGCTTGCCAATCAAACATATGAAGCAGTAAGTAAAATCTGAATGCCAGAATGTGATGTATTTCTATTCCACCTTACTATGTATCTAGCTCAATCTCCAAAGAATAATATTGCTTACAAAATAAGTAAACAAACAAAAAAAGATGTAGAAGATTTCTGAAATTTACCAGTACCCATGCATCTTAGAAATGCACCTACTAAACTTATGAAAGAACTATGATATGGCAAAGAATATAAATATTTCCACGAAGATCCTTCTGCCACCGGCCAACAA
>JAYSML010000104.1:0-12408 GCA_043724745.1 bacterium | reverse complement strand
TTTAAGAAAATCTATACAGAAAGACAGAAAGCTATCTGACAAGGAAATGATAAAAATCCTATCGTATAAATTGAGTGATAATATATTTTATGCAAATTTTGGGAGGATAACTTTATGAGCAATTAATGTGATAAATTATATTTTCAAATTATATATATGGCTATTTTTTTGAGTTTTTGAGAAGTAATATATAATTAGCCGTAAATTGTTTGTAATTATTCTCTATGATAGAATCAAAAAATTTGAGTTTTTTAATTTGTAGAAATTCAAATAGAACATCTATAAGAAGGAACTCCAAAATTCGAGCAATACTATTTATAATAAGAAAGAATGGAGAAAATATTGTTCTAATGATAGCTCCTTTAGTAAAAATAAAATTAACAAATAATGCCACAGTAGTGAAATATCAAGTGTCGTTTTTTATGCTGATTATTTCTAAATCCTTAAAAATCTCCTCAAGACCAAATCTAGTAAATCTCCGATAATCCCAAGGACAGGCATGTTCTGGATAAAGAAATGGTAGAGAAACTAGGATAAATCAATCTTTTTTTACAACTCTTTTTATTTCAGATATTGCTTTATTTACTTCCTTTGTATGTTCCAATACCTGATTGCAAATTAGATAATCAAAATAATTGTCTTCAAAAGTTAGATTGGAATTATCACATACGACATCAACAAATGGACCAGGGACAACGTCAGATCATATATATTCTTGATAATTTTGGAAAAGAAATTTATACGGTTTATTCCCACATCACATGTCTAATATTTTGTAACTTTTATGAGTTATTATTTTGTTGGAAAAAATAAGGACCTCCTCCTTTATCTTTCTTAGACTGAAGTAGGAAAATTGATATAATTTAGGATATTGCCTCTGATTTAATTCTCAGGAAACATGTTGTTTATTTGTCATAATAGTATCAATTAAATAAAGTTATAGTAATTTAGTTATCTCTATATCCATGTCTTTAAATTTTGCAATATGATAATGTGGAATAAGGGGTATGCTTTGTCTGGATGATGGATTTCTCCAACAAATATAATCTGATTTAGAAAATGACTCTATTAGATCATACAACTCTTTATATTTCAAAACTGAAACGCCGTCATCTTTCTGCCAAAGAATAAGATGTTCAGTAGCAAAATCGTTTTTAGAAGTTGCTTGTGATAAAAACCAAAACTTAAATTCTTCTAAAACCTGTCATGTTCTTTTCATTTCAGATATGGAAAGGCTTGCGGGATCTATCTTTCTTCATTTTTCAGTATAAGTTTTTCATATTATTGCATATCTAGGCATTATAAATTTATAAGTATATAAAGTTATGACGTCTATATTATGAATACTATTTAACGTTTCTAGCTACTAACATAGAAACATGATGATCATATGTTTGCCTTTTTTCGTGTATTTTGATATCTCTTTTTATTCATAGAATAGTCTCTAATATTCCTCTTCCAGGAAAAGGATAAAAATGCTTTCATTGGAAGAGTTCTTTTTCTATTTTGAAATATTTTGCAACGGCAGATATAAATTGTTTATGATTAAGATTTGATACATGTCGTTTATTTTTCCATATTTCTCATTTGAAATTTGGTGTAGACATAATTAGAGTTCATCAGGGCTTCAAAACTCTTTTTATTTCTGAGAGAAATATTTCATAATATTTTATATGTTCTATAGTTTCAAAAGATACAACCACGTCTAAGCTATTATCTTCGAGCGGAATATCTTTACCATTTCAAAGAATAAAATCAGGTCATTTAATATTTTCCTTACAAAAACTAATAGCATCTGAGGAAACATCTATGCCATATGTTTTTTTCGCAACCATAGAAAGAATTTTCGTTCCATATCAGGAACCTGAAGCAATATCTAAAATAGTTTTATCCACGCAGTATTTTTTTGCAAAATTATAACGCTCCAGATGATCTGCAAATCTTTTTTCTCAGAAAACAGATTTATCCATAGCTCTTTCTCAAGTAAATAACATGAAATATTTATTTATCTAATAAAATCTGATATTGTTTATAAATTTGGGAGCTTATATTATCTCGAGAATAGTTTTTGGCTATATCATAATTAGTTTCTCCTATTCTGTCGTATTTTCATTTATCCATATCTAGTATCTTTTCAATAGTTTCTTTGATTGCATTAGCATTTCAAGTTGGAATCAGAAATCAGTTTTCTAAATCTTTTATAAAATATTTGTTATCTCAAACATCAGTAGCGATGACTGGTAATTTAGACAGAAAAGCCTCAAATATAACGACTGGTTGTCATTCAGCTAAAGATGGTAAGATAAATATTTGGTTAGATTTATATTCATTCACCAATGGTTCTCAACGCATTTCTCACTTCATTGAAATAAATTCATTTATTCCATATTGCATAATTAACTCTTCCAATTTTAACTTCAAGTTTCAATTTCCTACTATATTTAGGTGAAATCATTTCTCTTTTAATAAATTTTTATCTATTAGGGATATTCACTCCAATAAATATTCTAATCATTTTTGCCAATCAAGTCTTCATACAAATAGAAAATTAACACCAGGATATTTTTTTGTATTTTTTACATCTTCAAATCTTTGTATATTTATTCAAGGATGTATGATTACGATATTTTTGTTTTTGTTAGGATATTTGAGTACATTATGAGAAACTGATATTTCTAGATCGTATGATATCTGTGTGACGAAAAACTTTTCTCCATAATACATCAATCACTTTCTGTTTGCATCCATTTGCATAGTACCATGGACTGTATATACCACTGGTATTTTTAATATTTTTCATATTATATAAGCTGGTAGTCCTGGCGATAAAGCATGAGCATGTATGATATCATATTTTTCTTTTTTGGACTTTTTATAAATAAAAAATGTAATATTTAATAATCGAAGTAGTCTTCAAAATATATTGAAAAAACTAGTCGTTGGTCAAACCCTAAATATATTCCATTTTCAGTTTTTTAAAATTTCATTTTGTTTATATGACTTACCCTCTTCTCATATAAAACTTCTCGTAAAAAGATCCACATTACAATTATGATTCTCTATGAGATATTCAGATAGGTTCTTGGCATACATTTGTCATCATCATACAAGTGGCTCTCGTCATTCACTAATCATAGCTATTTTCATATTACATCTCTATAAATATCTAAAGTCGCCTCAACATTATCTGATCGTAAAAATTCTTTTTTTTCTATTTCTTGATATTTATTGTGATAGAAGTCTATTGCTTTGGCAGCTATATCCTCCGCATTTGATGGTTCTACGAAGTTTATCTTTCCACTTACAACTTCTGGAAGAGATGCTGTATTTGTAACTATAAGATTTTGATTTATGGTACATGTTTCTGCTGCCGAAAATCAGAATCATTCTACCAATGAGGGCACCACTACCAAATTGGATGCAAGGATATAATTTCAAAGTTCTTTATATTTCACTCATGGAATCCAAATAATATGATCCTTTATGTTTAGGATATCAATAATTTTTTTTTCTTTTGTTGCTGGATTATTGTTGCTTTCTGAGACTATAAGTATCGCTTTGAAATCGGGTATTTTTTTGATTATATGAGGAATGGCTTGTATAAAATATTGGAGTCATTTGGAGATACCTGGCCTTCAGAAAAAAAGTCATGTGTAATGTTTTTTTAGATTATATTTTTCTATGATTTGATCTGTGTCTTCTTGTTTGAATGAATTTAAATTTCGATGATCGTAATCTAATCAATTATAAACTGTAGATAATTTATAATCAGGTATTCAGCAATATACCCTTAGACTATTTTTGGTATAATTAGATACGCAGATAAATTTATCAAAATGAAATTTAAAAATCAGATTTTCATAAATTTTGAAAAAAAATCACTTCCATCATAGGAATTTATATCGAAGTTTACCAAATATTTCATGGACCGTAATTACTAATTTTTTGTGAGAAATTTTAGCGATAATGCTAGATGGTATAGCTGCGTTGTAGGTAGTTGTGTGAATTATATCAGATTTTTTTGCTAGTTTAATTCATTTCGCTAGGCAGTAAAACATAAAATCATATCTATTGTGTCCTACCCTATATATTTCTAGTTTGTCAGAAATCTTTTCATATGATGGTAAGTCTGATTTAAATTTACTAGTTAGGACCGTGACTGAGTTTCACTCTTTAATGATTCATTTTATCAGGTTATCAAAAAGTATTTCGACTCATCAGACATGTGGTGGAAATAATTCTAAGATAAATAATATTTTCATGAGTCAATTTTAGATATAAATTTTAGAATTAATTTTTATCTCTGTAGTCACTACTATTATGAATTTTAGCTCATAGTCAATCTCTGATTTCGATATTATAATCTTTACAAACCTGTAATTCTGGTATGTTGTCTGCGAATCTATCTCATCATTTACCAAAGATAATTTTTGTATCCGATCAGTATTTATTTCTAATCTTTGAAGTTATGGCGCGAAGACTTTCGCATATCCCTATAAGAGGATCATTTATTAGATTGACTACATCAACAGCCAGAAACAGCTCATCAACTGTCTTTATAGATGAAACGATTCTCATTCTAAAATCTTGATTTTGAAATATGCTTCCTGTTTTTGCCAAGACCTGTTCGTCATTATTTACAATCACTCGGAGTTCATCTCAAAGCTCTTTGCATAACTCAAGACATTCGATATGTCATGGATGTATGGGATTGAAGTATCATGATGTAATTACTATAGTTTTTGGCATTTTTGTTTTCAAAAAAATAAATCTGATATTATATTATTTTTATAATGTCATCATAGCTATCCTCCAATTTATCAGTTTCTATCCTAAGGCTTTGTATTCAAAAATTATTTGCACATTCTATATCGCTATCTGAATCTCAGATTAAAAACATTTCAGATTTATTTTTTATATTTAATTTTTGGGATGCTAATTCTAACATTCATGTTTTAGGTTTTCTACAATTACAATTATCTGAAGATAAATGAGGACAAAAATAAAACTTATATATTCTGGCTCAAATTTTTGATAATTCTGTATTCATATTTATATGAATATTTTCTAGATCTGGTATAGTAAATTGTCATTTTCATATTCATTGCTGATTTGTGATGACTACAACATTATAAAGTTTAGTATTTAGATATTTTATCAATTCCTTGGCTCAATTATTTCGTTGAAACTTATCCCGACTCTTGATGTATTCGTGTTCAGGAGCCTTTTTATTTAGCACTCAATCTCTATCTAAAAAAATTATTTTATTCATAATTTTTCTGAATTACTTTTTTAAAATATGAAGTAATCAAATGATCCAACATCATGTGTGTATCTTCTATGAAACCGTAATTATCTGATTCTACAATTATATTATGATCAAGCATAGATTTTACTTTTCATCAATCAAATCACAAAAATCATATAGTCTTTATTCATATATTCTTTGCTTCCTCTACTAGTTTTATTATGTTTCAAGAATTTCAACTTCATGTAATAATAATTAACAAATCTCAATTATCTCATAGTATTTTTAGTTGCTCTGAAAATATGTAATCAAATCACTCATCATTACCCCAAGCAGTCATAAGGGGTATATTATCACTCAAAGAAATAGCCTTGAACTTAAATTCAGTATTTTTTGTTTGTGGATTTCTTCATAAAGTTGTTTTCTGAAAATCTGATGCTATATGATTAGCTGTAGCTGCACTTCATCAATTTCATGCAATGAAGATTTTTTTTCAATCTAAAAATGCTTGTTCTATTAATTCCATAGTTTTGGCTATACGTTCATTATCTAATTTATCAAGTTCGTTTTTTAGTCACTCAATATAGCTTTTACAATGACTAATTTTGATTTCTAAAGTTTCTTTATTGTACATATTAAAATCTTATTAAGATATAAATGCTAGTGAACAAATATTATTTTACTACCCTCATTTTCAAAATTAAATTTCATCTCTCTTAATTCTGATAGGGAGTTACAAATTCCTTCATGCTTATCCTTGGGAGCATAAAAAAGAAAGAATCATCATCATCCTGCTCATAGGAGCTTACCTCATTCAGCACCAGCCTTGATTGCTTTATCATATCGATAATCAATCTGTTTATTTGATATTCAGCCAGCAAGTTCTTTTTTCAATAGCCAATTCTCATGTAATATTTTACCAAAATTATTTAAATTATTGTCTTCCAATTCTTTCTTTAAATCGTATGTCAATCAAACCATTCTCTTCATTATCTGTTGTTTTTTTTGATTATCGGTCATTGCTTGATTTTGTACCTCTAGTATATTTGAAGCAGATCTAGTTATTCAAGTATACATCATTATCAGGTTACTTTCTAATCTTTTTTTTGTATCATTAAAACAAATTAATGGATCTACGGACACTGTATTATCTTCTTTAAATTGTATAAAATTTAATCAACCATAAGCACTAGCATACTGGTCTTGTTTTCATATCGGCTGTCAGCACTTTTCAATTTCTATCATACAAGCCTCCTCTGCTAATTTTTGAGGAGAAATATACTCACCTTTGTATGCGTGTAAAGCATGTAAAAGTGCTACTGAAAAAGTAGATGAAGATCATAATCAACTCCCTCTGGATGGTATATCGGCTATAGAAGTTATTTCGAGTCATCCATCTATATTTAGATATTCCAATATAGGCTTAACTAAAGTATGCTCTATTTCGGATACGCTGTCTACAATTTCTGTTTTTGAATAACTTATTCTGATTTTATTATCGAATTTTTTATTCACGTTTACGTAAATATATTTATCTATAGAAGTACTGATGACTGCTCATCAATTCTGTAAATAATAGCTAGGTAGATCACTACCCCCTCATGTGAAACTAATTCTAAGAGGCGCCTTGGATATTATCATCTTCTCTATTAAAACTTAAATAAATCAGGATTATTAGAAACATATTTATTGGCTTCATTATATTTTTCAATATTTCAAATATCCAATAAATAATCCTCACAAATGTGTGATAATATTTTTTTTCAATCATTTATCAATAAAGGAAAAAAATCGTGTCAAAAATCAAAGAATCAACTTGAAGGACAGTATTTTTCAAATATATCTTTTTTTATGATATATATACCTGCATTGGCTAAATCTGAAACCACTTCTTCTTGTTTTGGCTTTTCTATAAATTTAGTAATATATCATTTATCATCTAGCACAGCCATTCATTTTTCTCTAATATTGCTTTCTCTATACAAAACCACGGACACATCAAACTCCTTTCATGATAGAAAATCAAAATATTCCGAATAATTAAAATTGGTTAGATTATCTCCATAAACTATTAGAAAAACATCATCTAAGTTATTGATTTGCTTCATTATTCATCAAGCGGTGCCTAGTATTTCTCATTCCTCGTGAGAAACTGTAATATCTAAGCCAGAATAACTTTTAACAAAAGAATCTATTTGATTGCTCAAATAAAAAGAATTTATAAATATTTTTTTAATTCAGTTTTTTTGTAAATTTTCGAAATGGTATGATAGGAGTAATTTTCAAGCTATAGGAAGAAGTGGTTTGGGTATATCCAAAGTCAATGGTCTAAGTCTAGTACCGTATCATGCCGCTAAAATAAAAGCCTGCCTAATCTGCATAATGCTTACTCAAAAATTTAAATGACGTTTCTACCATACTTTCTAAATCTGTATATTGAGGCTTCCAGTTTAAGAAGGATTGGGCCTGATGACTATCTGCTATCAAAATACTAGGATCTCATTGTCTTCTATCTGTTATTTCTACTTTAAAGTCTTTTCATGATATTTTTTTCACTGCATTGACTACTTCTTTTACCGAATATCATTTTCATATTCATAGGTTAAATTGTTTACAAATATTTTCTTTCAAATAATCTAATCATAAAATATGAGCCTGAGCAAGATCTTCTACATGTATAAAGTCCCTTATTCCACTTCAATCGGGAGTTGGATAGTCCTCTCCAAATATCATAAACTTCTCTCTCTTTCACAATGCTGCCATTATAGCCACTGGTATAACATGAGTTTCTGGATTATGCAATTCTCAAATCTTTCAATCTTTACTAGATCAAGCAGCACAGAAATATCTGAAAGATATGGAGGAAATATTGTATGCAATATTATATCGTTTTAATATTTCTTCGAACATTAACTTAGAATGTCAGTATGGATTTATAGGTTTTTTGGGATGGTCCTCGTTTATTATCTCTGATATTGGTTCTCAATAGACAGACGCAGATGAGGAAAAAATAATTTTTCTTACGTTATATTTATTCATAGCATTTAATAAGTTTAATCATCATACGATATTATTATCGTAATATTTATCTGGATTAATTACACTATCAGGAACTGATGCTAATGCTGCGAAATGTACTACAGCATCTATTTTCTCTGACTCAAAAACTCTTTCAATATCTGATTTGTTTTTTAAATCTCATTGATAAAACTTATCCGACAATATAGATTCTTTATGTCAATTTTCTAGGTTATCAAATATAATAGGATTTAGTCATTGTTCTAATAGCAACTTGACTGTATGAGATCATATAAATCAAGCTCATCATGTAACTAATATATTCATTGATTATTATTAAAGTATTTAAAATAATAATATGTAATTATTTGTTTTTATTGAATAGATAATATATGAAGCTAAAGTAGACTATCTGTACTGATATAGTGATTAAAAACAAGGCATATAGTCATAGCTTAAAGGAAAGTAAATCTATATTTCAAGTTTTTATTCGTCCAATCAAGACATATAAATCGATAAAAAATCAGAAGAAAAATAATAATAACGAGACTATAATATTTTTCTCAAAATCAAATTTTTTATTTATATATTCAGTGACTTTGCTTACCTTAAATCTTTTTAGATAGGAAAAACTCTGAGTTAGTACTCACATTTGCATAGCTGACAATCAAATACTAAATAGAAGTATTCATAAAAATATATAATAAGTTCAGAATGTTAATCAAAAAATAATTATAGGTCAAAAAATCTGTGATAATAACACAATAAGTCAGACAATCGACATAAAAATTCAGATTTTGATAAATATCACGTCGCTAGCCAATAAAAATATATATTTCATATTCTGATATCATGCTTTATAAGCCTGTAAGTGTGGCAATCTTCCGTCGCGATCTGGGAGTAGACTTACTGGTAGTTCACACATTTTTAGGTTAAGTAGTTTGGATTTTACTACCATTTCAGAGGCATACTCTCGTCATAAAGACTCCAATTGCATCTTTTCAAAAGCATCCTTAGTTAGTGCTCTTAGTCAGCTATTACAATCAGAAATTCAGGCTTTATAAAATAAATTTATAAAAAATGTAAGTAGTGGTGTTCATATATATCTATTTTTCCAAGGCATTGCTCATTTATGTATATTTCATTTAAGTCTTGTTCACATAACAAAATCGTATCATTCATCTAGCTTCTTGATAAATCAATCCATTTCCATGAAGTCATAAGTTCAATCGGCATCTCACATAATTACATAATCTCATTTTATATGAGGGACACTGAAAATATAGGCATTACCCAATCACCTTGGCTCTGTAGAAACTACTCTAGCTCAGTATTGTATAGCCTCTTCCTTTGTTTTTCATCAATCTGTAGAATTATCTATTACTAGACATTCTCACTTAAGTCAGTATTTTTCAAAGGCCTCTAAAACTCTCTGTATAACATATTTTATTACCTTTGATTCATTCTTTGCTGGTATTACAACTGTTATAAATTTACTAGTCATGGTTTTTTACTTGATTAAATACTAAAAAATTCTGTATGATGAAATTTATTATTGTTATAAATATAGAAACGATAAAAAAAGAAAAGGAATAATTATTAAACAAATACTTTTGTATGTATGGTATAAGTAAATAATTAGCTAGTAAGATAAAAATTGTCAATATAGTGAATTTATAGAATTGTAATTTTGATTTGGTCGTATTTTCAAATGTTAACTTCTTTTGTAAAAAGAATATAATGGAAATATTAAAAATAAAGATTAGAAGAATGGAGAATCTATAGTCAAAATTTAATGTATCACTGACTAAAAACATTATTAAGATATTTCATAATAATGCAATTACTCATACCATATAGAATCTGATTAGTTTTTTTGCAAAACCATAAATATTTGTGGTCATAGTATTTTTGATCTAATGGATAGTAAAAATAAGAAGTAAGTTATGTTAAATATAATTTTTGTAATTAAGTTAGTCTCTGATTGCTGTACCTTCTTGGCTTTGTCTTCTATCTTCTCATACAATCGTTTTTGCATATTATAGAATGGAAATCCTTTTTTATAAGACTCCAATACCTTTAGTCAATTTTGTTTGCATTCAGACTCAAGTTCGGATAGCATAAAATGTTTCAGATGTCATATATTTATATCACTTTTATACCTTTTTCAAGATTGTGTAGTTAGTATAAGTATTCAGCCTTCAGCAAGCAGACTAGAAAGATTTTTTACAACCTGTTTTCGATCAGATATATGCTCTATAACTTCACTACAAACTACGACATCGTATTTTTCTTTGGAATTTATATCTAATCATAAATCTCATTGCCAAAAAATTATTCATTTATATTTTTCTTTATTTTGAGAAATAATTTCATCTGATATATCTAGTCATGCATATTGTTTATCAGGGAAATATCATTGAATGAGACGCAAAAGGTGTCAGTCTCAACATCATATATCGATCAAAGTTTCAAATTTTATTTTTTTTAATTGATGGATGATAAATCTGTTTCTAAATCTTACTGATGGATGGCAGGAATGTGAGCTTTTTTGTTCATTCCGTCGTTGATTATAGTCAATGTTCATTATTTTTGCTTGTAGCAATATAAATAGTGTAAATCATAGTATATATTAGAAAAGGAATAATGCTTACAGGATATCTAATAAAAGCATAGTGAGTTAATAATCACAAAGATTGAACATTAGCATATAGAGTAAACATAAACGTAAATAGTATGAGTAAGGTAACAATAGTGAATAACCAAACATTCTTCATCTTTTTGTATCTAGCAAAAAATACAATCAAAGATATAGTAAATAGAACAAAAAGTAATATATAGTCAGGGTGTGTAAACATTTGTTTAAATGGAGCCAGTAAAACTCATGGTTCTTTGATATTTGTGAAAAAAGAACTAATTAAACCTGAGCCTATTTCAGTTCAACCAGTATTTAGTAGAGTTCAAGTAGGATAAAGACTGAATATAATTTTGTTTAAAATATATGCAAATATTATTGGAATGATTGGTCGAAATTGTGTTTTTAGTTTCTTGATGTTTTGCTTTTTAAATATGTGATATAGAATCACTATTGATAAGAAACTTATCAATGTAAGCATTACTGACTCATTTCTAATTATAGAAGATAGAAATCATACCAAGATTATAGGGATTAAAATTCTTTTATTATCTCAATATTCTTTATCTAAATTGAATAGTTGATCAATTAGGTAAAACACAAATAAGAACAGAAAAAGTCAGGATGGAAAATTCCGATATGAGCCAAATCAGTGAATGAATACAAATGGCAAAGATGTAAATACATATAGACTTAACACTGCTACAAAAAGATTCGTTTTTCTAAGAAATATACCCCATAATAAAAACACAGATAATAGGTATATCAAGGGAGAAATAATATTAGACATTCAATTTACAAACTCTCAGTATGGTAAGAGAAAGTATGTATCTGTAAGTCATGCAAAGGGATATCTACCGTAATCTGTTCAGAAATATTCTGGACTGGTTTTGTCCAAAACTAAGGTCTTATTTTCAGTGAAGATTTTTGTTTTTAAGTCTCGACCTGCAACTGCATCTTCATCGAAAGTAGGCATATGAGTATTTATTTGGAAAACCATAAAAATCTTCACTAAAACATATATTCATATTGCGATTACTATATATTTCTTCCGTAATTTTAGTGATAAAAATTGCTTTTTTATATCTATGAAGTTATTTTTGACCGAGGCGAATACTCAGTCTATATATCATGAGGTCTTTTTTGTTTTGTAAACAAATAAGGATAGTAATATGATGAATGTTATAATTGGTCAGAGCAAAGATAATCTAGCAAATATTATTCATCATAGAAATAATTCTAAAACAAATAACGATAATGCAGACACAAATCATAGTGCTAGTTGTTCAAATATATTTAGGAACTTATGTTGATTACATAGCCATAATATCAAAAGTCATGTAAGAGATGCTAACAAGATAGGAAGTAGAATCATTATTTATTTTTGAGAATATAAATTTTTGCATATGGTTTCCGTGTTATCTCCTTTTCAACCTCGAATTTCATATTATCTCGTTCCAAAATATTTCATGAATAAATAGGATCTATAAATCCTACTCAGTTATTT
>JAYSML010000103.1:0-10767 GCA_043724745.1 bacterium | reverse complement strand
TTATAATCAAGGTGGCCTTTCCAACCTTAGCTCATTTGATTACAATCCTAGTACCTGAACTTTTAATAAGCTGTACATTTACTATATCGCTTTCTATATTCTTATTGGTAGTGACAAAACCAATAGTATACTTCAAAAGTCCTGCGAAGTTAGATAAATCCTTTTTATTCGAAATCTTAATATCCAAAACCAAGCTGTCTCATACTGAAATGATATTATAATTATTTGTTCAACTTGTGCTTATCTCTATATTTCGTTGACTGGAGAAATGCTTTAATCCCTCGGATACATTACTAAAATCCAATCCAATTATTGTTCAGGTACTTGCAGATATTTCTGGGATTGGTGTTGATGTTTTAGGGATTTCAACTTCTACTTTATCATTAGGTTTTTCTTCTTCATTCATAGCAACTTTCCCACTCCATACGACCTTATCATCATTTCATTTATCTACCAATGCTACTGTGTTTTTCCCAGTGGATATGGTTCGGTCTGCTGGTTTAAGTACTGTTTTATACTTTTCTATATATTCTATCGGATCATAACTATGCATTACTAATTCATTTCTACAAAGTCAGCTCATAATAATTTGATAAGTTCATTTATTTAAGTCATTACATCATAAGAAAGAATACATAGGTCTTCAAGAGTTATCTTTTGCTATTTCAAAATGTACATGGTATCATCATAATGCTCAAAATGTATTTCAACTATTTCATACTGTTCAGATTTTTTGTCATTTTTTCACCATATCTCATTTTATTACTTCGATAGTATCCATATGTCCGTATATTGCGAATACATGCTCTCCGGCAACTACATATTCGATTTTCACTACATTACCATATCCATCTTGTCGTCAAGCATAATAGATTTTACCATCTCCTATAGAGTATAATGGTGTTCATTTAGCAGTGGCTATATCTGTTCCATCATGTGCCCCAGAAAATTGATTCCATGTATCATTGTAGGGAGCTCACCATAATGTAGTATATATGTCTCTGTAAATTTTTTTATTTTCATATTTCTCGTAATTAGCATTTTCTACTATAGGTAAATTTATTTTACAATTTCATGTCATATTTTCCCAAGCACTACTCCTGCATTCCAAAGTAGATACTCTTTGTAACGGATATTCCAAAGATGTATTGTTTGGTAAAGAACTTGATCATGCAAATATAAATCCAATAACTGTTGCAAAAATAATAACTATTAATTCTCCACTATGTATCAAGTGATGGTGAAAATGCATAGCAACTCATACGACCTTATGACAATGTTTTTTTAGAAAATTATGTTTGATATTGTCCTTTATGTTTAGATTGCATTTGTCATTCTGCATAACAGTTATTGGCATCTTGTATTCAGAAATAAAACTTCTTTAATTAATTCTATCCCAAAATACAAAATTTGTCAAATCTTTATTGACTTTTTTATAACTAGCTCATATTATACATTTTTCTGAATAGATATTTGTTGGTTTTATTTGAAATATCAATAGAAAAGACTAAGCTAAATAAAGCTTTAGATTACACAACCAATGAAACATATATTCTTTATTCTCGATTATTACATTCCGCATAGATGATGAGTAGAAAATGTTTTTGAAAATATTATTTCTAGGCTTCTCAAAAATTGATACAAAGTCACGATGCTTACAAGCAGATTTGATAAGATTTTAGAAAAGAAAGAATCCAAACCTAATCTAAATATTTATAGAATTGGTAGAAATAGAATCTCATTCATGTTTTTCTCTATTTTTCAATGAATAAAAATTCTGAGAAAGCAAAAGGATATTTCTATAATTCATACAAGTACTTATGGATGAGCAATACCTGCCAGCATACTATGAAAACTCTTTCACAAAAAAGTTGTTCTGACAGTTCATGAAATTTTTTGAAATCTACGATATAGATATAAATGATTTTTGAAATGATTAGCATATAAGCTATTCGAAAAATTAATATTTGCATTTCCATACGATATATATCACTGTGTATCTCGTTACACTATGAATTCTATAAGGATATACTATGGCATCGCAGACTCAAAGATAAAAATGATTTACAATGGTATAGATGCCGATTTTCGAGATCCTAAAAAAGTCACTCAAAATGAAATTTCCAAGCGAAAGAAAAAAGAATGACGATGAGACAAAAAAATCTTATTATATTTTTGACATGCTGGTATCTCCAAATGAATAGATTATTTGGTCCAAGCCATGCCAGATATTTTAAAAGATAATCCAGATTCGATTCTAGTTTTTAATCTTATAAATTCCAAGAGACAAAAATATATCAAAACTCTAATTCAATCCAAAATAAACAATTCAGAAAATAAAGACAGAGTAGTAGTTTACGACTGATTTGAAAAAGAGGATTTACGTAGATTAATAGCCGCTTCCGATGTTATCATCGCTCCATCACTATCGGAATGATTTGGTTCAGTTCATTCAGAAAGTTCTCAAATGTGAAAAGTTTTAATTACTACAGATATTTCCTCCATTCCAGAGGTTGTATTTGGTAGAGTTAAATTTATCTCTCCATCGTCTTCACAAGAAATCACTAGGGGAGTAAAAAATGTTTTACATTGAGTTTATGAAGAAATTCCAAGCAAGGTTTTCTCTCGAGATGACGCTGTAGATTCTCTGGAAACTATATACAAAACCAGTTGAATATAAGGAAAAAATAATTACACCTACCTAGATTATTAGTTATTAACTTTTAGTTCTTAATTTTTTTTGAATGCAGACTGATCCATTTTATTGAGTTCCTCAGTCAAATGCTGACAATACAACACCACAACCAGTTTCTACTCCAGTGCCTACACCAGCACAAAATCCAAATCCTCAGGCTCCAAACCAAGTGCAACAAACAAATAAAGCACCAGCTCAAAGACCAATCTCTAGAATATCAATAAAAACTGTTTTGCTAGGATGTTGAACACTTTTTATGATAGTTGTATGATGACTTATGGCTGTTTTTTATAGCCTAATAAAAAATCCAACTCAACTAGCTAATCTCTGAATGGATATCAATACCACAAAAGCATTACTTCAGACCTTTGCTGCAATATTTTTCTGACTACTTACATTCCTTTGAATATGACTTCTTATTACCAATCTATATAGAATAATAGTTGTAAAAAATAAATCAAAATTCTGATATATATTCTGAGCATTTTTCGGTTTCATTATATTTGCTAGCTCTTTGGCGTTCGGTGCTAAACTATTAAACGTGATTAGAAATATATCAGTAGAGAATATTCTCGATAGTGATAAACTAGTAATGCCTTATCTAATGCTAAAAGACTGATCTATATACACTCGTTCAGAACAAAATATAAAACTTATAGCTCCGGCATCTCTTACATACAAACTAAATACAAATTATTTTGATAGTCAGGTACGACCTACTTTATGATGACAACCAGAATTAAAAGAAATTATATTAGATTGTGGTAATGGCCAAAAATTAAATATGGTTTTAGATACGGCAGAATTTGACTGACAATGTATCTATTTCAAAAAATGAGAGTATGTATTAGGCTTAGATGTGGTCTATATTAACGTACCGACCTGAGAAAGATTTGAAACAAAGGTAGATGCCTGAACTGTAAACTTTGAATCAGAGATAAAGATCACTACAAATAAATGATCTATTCATTTCAATGACGCAAATACAGAAATGATAGCAGGCGTGACTCCAACCAAAGTTACATTTGATGCTTCATCAGTATTCAGCGATTTAAATTTACCGAACTATAAAATCTACCGAGACGCTAACGATGATCTATCACGAGACAAACAAGATTCTTCTGACTTCACTTATGTTTATAATGAAGCCAAACTCTACAATATCAATATCAGATTTCCAGAATTAAATCAATATATATATACCTTTCCCATGAGAATAGAACAATCTGATGTGCCAGTCTGTGAAATATTAGCCAAAGCACAAAAGTGACTTTCTTACGACCTGGCTGCAAATTTCATATGACAAAAAGCAAATATTACAGATTATCAATTTGATATAGTAGATATAAAAAATTCAAACAAGATAATTGATACATTAAAAAGCAACAATCCAAATATCTCTTACCAATTTCAATGATGATGAAAATATGCAGTTAGACTAAACTTCATAACAGATGAAGGCAAAAATGGAAGTTGCGAAAGTGACGATATCGTTGTCGGACCAACGGATTTCGAAATTAACTACGATATATATGCTAGATCATTACAATCTACTACCTTCCTAAAGTCTGGAATTAGTGGTTCAAATATAGATATGGAATGAAATACTATTATTATAAGAGAAATCCCATCTATTCTTCAGCTTCGTATTTTAAATATTTCTCCAAATTCATCAAACGTAAGCAAACAAGTTACTTACGATGGCAAACAAATTGTTTCTACAGATGGAAAAATATTTGAATTCAAGGTAGATGAAAACAAAGACCATACTATCAAAATTATAGTCCAAGACGTATCACGTGGAGTAAAAACCGAAGAAGATATTCCTATCCAAGTAAAGAGACAAGATATTATAGGTAAAATAATAGTAAAGCCTGATTATGTTTGATTGGATCCTTTTACAGTAAATTTTGATGCTTCTACTACAGTCTTAAATGATCCAGCAGATGAAATAGTTTATTTCACTCGAGATTTCTGAGATGGTTCTATCAAGAAAAATCTTTCACAATGAATTATAGACCATACATATAGATATGATATGACTAAAGAAAACTGAGAATACAAACCAATCCTGACTATCAGAACCAAGAAAGGTCGTGAATTATCTTTCTCTCCAGACAATAATATTATAGTGAAAAAACCTCAAGCTAGCTTAAAAATTAATGTAGATTCTCACCCAACTCAGATTGTTAGAGCCTGAGATAGAGTAGTGTATAGCTTGGATATTAGCTGACTTCCAAATAAAGTTTTGCGAGATTTCTGAAATGGAAAAACTTTCGAATGTAATGGTAGAGAATGTACTCAGATTAGCAGCGTCTATCCTACTCCATGAGATTATGTAGTTATATGTACTGTTACTTATGATACACAACCTACAGTCGAAGGCAATATTACAATCAAAGTTAAGTAGTACTTAATCTTTTTATTCCTTTAGATTCTGATATTTTTAATATGAAATCACTGGAAAGCAAGTATCAGGAGTTAAAAGAAAATTTTCAAAAACTACCTGAAACAATCTGATCTCTAATTGAATTGACTCCAGAGATACGAGAAATACTAGGATCTCTTTATAAAACAGAATCAATATATGTCAAAACTATAGAAATTATAGAAGAAGGTAAATTTAGAATATCTTGTAAATTTCCTAAATATTGATTGAGTATAGAAGAACCAGATCATGTTTCTAACGTACAAATGCAGGCAGCATTTAATCAGGCTTTATACTGTGCTATATGATTATATATTAGACAGAAATGAATAAATTCAGCTCTTTCATATGCTACTTTTCTTTCTAATAGAATGAATGTTATATATCGCCGCGATGAAAGAACATTTAGTATAAAACTAAAGCCATCGGAAAGTTCCTACCTCATATTACAATTAGAACCCATATTGAAAAAATGAAATATATACAGCATAACGACAAATTTTTTGAAAAACAAGGAGTGTTTTATGCATTGAAAAATAGAATGCTTACTGGAAGATAAGTATGTAAAATAAATTCCAAATTGTCTTCCATCAAATATTTTCCCTCAGACATTTTAACTTCATATTATAAATATGATTAACTTATGAGAACTATGTACGTTTTTGGTTGAAGCGAAGAAATCTACTTACGCAAGTTGAGATAAAGCAGAAAAAATATTGGAAAAAGATAAATCTACAACACTAAGTTTTGAAAAATGAGATTGGAAATATCACGATAACTATTTCTGATGAGAACCTTATGGTGGCAGAGAAGTTGTCTTCTTTGAATGAACCCCCATTTATATAATGCTTTATTATGGATGGGTTGAAAAAAACGTTAATGATATATGAGATGTTTATAAAACCCTTCAGGGAGCATTATTGCTTATACCAGAAAACAACCCATATCGCTGACCAGAAAAATACAAAAATTGAGACTATCTATACTCAAATAAATTTATATGAGAGGTTAATAACTTTTCTGGAGAAGAAAAAATAACTCTAAATTGAAAAGAGGTTTATAGGGCAAAGTATATTTGATGACTGGTAGATCAAATTAATGAAAATGAAATCTCGTATTAAATTTACAAAAAACATAATAACTGCTCCTAGCAAATATAGTACATATATAAATTTTCATCAGACAAATATTTAGCTATATCTTTCACTTCATCTATAGTCAGATTTTCATATTTTTTTACCATCTCTTCTAGAGTTTCTATTTCTTTATAGATCAAATATTGAGATCATATAAAGCTAGCCATCTCATCAGAAGACTCTATTCACATTTGAAGCTGTCATATATTGTATCAGATTGAATTTTTAAATTCTTCTTCGCTAAATTCACCATTAGCGATTTTTTTAATCTCCTCGAAAATCTTCTCTACTCATCCATCGAATCTAGTCTTATCTATCCCAGATCTAATCATAAATACTCCATAATCCTGACTAGTCATATGAGATGCTCTGATATAATAACATAGTCATTGTTTCTCTCTGATATTCTGAAACAACCTTGAAGACATATTTCATCATAGGATTGTAGCCAATACATTCGCTGCATATCTTCTAGGGTCATCTCCATCAAATCAAGGTGCTGATATTACTAGATGGTTTTGCTCTGTTCATTTTGTCCAAATTCAAATTTTTTCACTCGGTAGAGTGGTCTCAAATTTAGGCTTTTCCAAAAGTCTACTTTCTGGTAATGTTCCGAATATTTCTCACAAAATCTTTTTTATCTCATCTAGGTTTTCTATCTTTCATGCTATATTTATTACTACATTATCTTTTGTATATAAATTTTTCTTATGCAAAAATAGATCAGCCTGAGAGAATGATTTAATATTTTCTTCAGTTCATATAGTTGGCCAACCATAACTATTATCTCCCAAATAATATCTTTGTCGTTTCTCCATCACCAATGCCATCGGATTATCTTCATACATTTTCAACTCCTGTATCACTACTCATTTTTCTCTCTCAAGCTCATCTTCTGGAAACTTTGCATTCATCATCATATCTCATAGGACATCTATAGCCTGATAAATAAATTCAGGTGCGCATTTCACATAATATCCAGCATATTCCTCTCCAGTATAGGCATTGAATTCGCCACCAAATTTATCTACAGCTTCAGCCACAGATATAGGAGTAATATATTTCTTTCATCATTTGAAAAATAAATGTTCCAGAAAATGACTTATTCCATTATTTTCTTTATTTTCATAGATGCTTCATGCCTTACACAAAACCTCTACAGTCACAGAATTTATATCATTCATAGGAGTAAAGACACAATCTATGCCGGCTATCTTCTCAATCAAAGTCTTCATTTCAATATAATATTAGCAATATAAAAGTTATACTTGACAAATCAAAAAAACAGAGTATAATCATGACGTAAAAATTTAATCAGTGGTATTAAAGTTTTATTACAACTCTATCTATGAAAACAAATTTCAAACAAAAATCTAAAAAAAACAAATGGAGCTTCGGGGGAACTTCATCTAAAATCTGTCTATTGTTTTTTGTATTAATTTCTATTGGTCTTTCAAGCTCTTTTTGATACGACAGTCAAAATTTCTTATTAGAAAAAGAGCAAGATCATCCACAAACAAAAGATATCTGAGAATTTGGTAAAAGACTTTCCGAAAGATTAAAAGGGGTTTTCGGAGAGCTAATAAGCCTAGTTACCAAATGAAAAACAAGCCTTCCATCAAGTTTATCTGCATCCAAGTTTATAGATACAGACACAAACGAATACAAATATTTCATAGACTCACTTGCTAATTCAAATGTAATTCAATGAGCCTGAAATCAAAAATTCTACCCAGATAATTATATGCGTGTATCTGACTTTATCAAGATTCTAGTAAATACATATCGTTACAAAGTGGGGTATGACTTAGCTACTACAAACGGCCTTTCAAATGATATTTATATCCAATACTCCAAAAACATTCAATCACAGAAATATATAAATACAGCTTATAGTTTGTGATTTCTAAATAATATTTCCACAGGTGATATAGACGATTTCAATTTCGATAAATTCCTAACTACTAGAGAAATAAGTAAAATATTCGACAATATAAATAACCAATATCCTGGATTAATTTCTCGAGTCTTACTTGATATTTCAGATTTGTATACTAAGAGAGGTGAGTGTAGTAAATATATAATTCAGGCTTTCCAAATTGCTCAGAACACATCTACTAAAAATACTGGTTCTCTAGCAAATACTAATCCAAATCAAGAAAAAAGTTTGATAAAAGGCATAACAACTGCTATTAAGAATTATTATCTACAAAGTTAAATATATGCGATTGTATAGATTTTAATTATCAATTATATTTTTATGTCATTAAAACAAAGTATCATATCTTCAGTCAAAGATTTGAAGGACCAAGGTTTCGATGAAAATAAGATAGTGAGTATTGTACAGAATAGTATAAGCGATCAGACTAAGTTTGCTATATCTCGCTTTCTTATTGATGTTTTGAAAACATGAAATTATAATCAAATCTACCTCAATGAAGATAATACAGAGGCTTCAAAATTAATTGCTAGAACATTGGAATCAGAAACATGAAAGATTGAAGAAAGGCTGCGATGAGAAAACAAAAGAGATAGATTCAAAAGAGACGAATGAATAGCCAGGAATCCAATCAATAGGCAGGCTGCTAAATGAATACATCATTAGCTAATTAAATATTTAATATCGCATAATCATCTCATGTTATTGAGATGTTTTTTATATTTATTTTTCACAATATTACATAAAAATAACACAAAATGTCAATTTAATCCAGCTTAGAATATATATTTTTTTTGCAAATATTATTTTTTAGGGTTAAATTATAGGAATGGGGTAATGAATTTAATTATTTAATATTTCATTATGCAAATCCATCAGAATATTCATAATCATATCAGAGTACATCATAAAAAATATATTTTATGTACTATTATTGGTTGATCATGATTTCTACTTATAAAAACATTAATTTTATTCGCATCATTATTTTGAATATCCAATTATAATCCAACATTAGCTGCTGGACCAACTACATATTATGTGTCAGCGTCGGGTAACGATTCCAATAACGGAACATGATCTTCTACTCCTTGGCAAACAATAAATAAAGTAAACTCATCAAACTTTCTTCCTGGCGATCAAATTTTATTTAAGAAAGGAGATACATGGAGAGAAACATTATCGCTACCTTCAAATGGAGCAAATGGTAATCCTATTTTAATATCATCTTATGGAAATTGAAATAAACCTATATTTTCAAGTCCCATTCTTTCTGTTTCATGGACTCTAAATTGAAACATTTATTCAGTAAATTCGTCTTACTTTAGGCTTTTATGGGAAGACACTATACAATTAAAAAGAGCAACTTCTGTAGCACTTACTGATGGAGATTGGTTCTACTCTGCAGGAAAGGTCTATTATAAGCCAACTTCTGGTATTCCCTCAGACCACATATTAAATTATGCTACATTAACTGGAATAGGTACTTCTATTAATATTAGTGATAAATCATACATTACTATTTCAGGATTGAATTTTAGTTTTGTGAGTATAGGAGTAATCAGTTATGATAGTGGTGCTGGGACTAATTCAATAAAAATTGAAAATTGTGATTTTATAAGTTCTTGGAGAGGAATCTTTTTCACGCCAGATGTAAATAATAACACTAATGCAATAATTACAAACAATTACTTTAAGTGGAACCAATGTGCAATCGGCATGTATACAACCGAGGCATTCGGATATATTGAACATTCAGGGCATATGCATTGAACAAATATCAGCCCTATAATAAGTTATAATGAAATGGATGCTTGTGGTACTATTGATGGGACAACTCATTGGGATGCTGGTTTTACTGATTATGAAGCTATTGGCTTACAAAATGTAACTGGTGCTAAAATCCACAATAACAATATTCATGATGGTTATCAGATTGGATTTGAAATTTTTAATTTAAGCTCAAGAATATCAGAAAATAATTCATTTTATAATAATAACATAACTAACAACAATAAAACAGTTTTTTACTTTGGGGGGAGAGCAGATCATAGTGGGTTTAATAATAATAGTATAAATAGTAATATAATAAGAAATATCGGTTCAATGTCTGGGTTTAATGGTTTTAATTGGTATCAGGGAAATGCGGCCACTAAAATGAATTATTTTTTAAATAATACAATGCTAGAGCAGGGGATCGCAGTTTATTTAAATACCAATAATTTAGATCTTTACCTGACAATCAAAAATAATATATTTTCAGATGTAGGACAATGGGGATTTATGTGTGGAGTAGGAATTCCAACCAATTTAGTAGTTGATTATAATTTATATTTTCAACACACTCCATCTAATAACTATGGATATTGGAATAATGGATCGAGAACATTATCTTATGCCCAATCTTTAGGGTATGAAACACATAGTATAATATCTGATCCATTATTTGTTTCAAATACAGATTTACATTTACAATCAGGTTCACCAGCTATTAATTCTGGAACTAATGTTGGATTAATTTCTGACTTTGCTGGAAACCCAATAGTTGGATTACCTGATATAGGAGCAA
>JAYSML010000102.1:0-16546 GCA_043724745.1 bacterium | reverse complement strand
CAATCATGCATGAGTAAATGTAGTAAGAATAAATTTTACTCATAACTCTCCTGCTTTGGCGGAACCACTTATAAAGATAATACATAAATTAAACGAAGAAGGTAAAACAAATTTGAGTATTTTATTGGATACGAAATGACCAGAGATAAGAACTGGAGTTAGAGATGAAAAATTGATGGTAAAAAAAGATCAGATTATTTCTATTTTTACAGATGAGGCGAAAGTGGACCTATCTTGTGACCTTTTTTGTGACTATCCACAAATAACATCAGATGTGAAAGTATGACAAGAGGTAATTATAGACTCCTGACTTTTGGTAGTGGTGGTGATGGAAATATCCGAAGATCATTTGGTGGTGAAAGCTATGAGTGATGCTGAAATATGATCCAGAAGACATATTAATTTACCGTGAGTTAGTCTTAGCTTGCCAGCCATGATAGATAAGGACAAGGAAGATATAATATTTGGAATAAAAGCTGGGATATCATTTGTTGCTGCTTCTTTTATAAGGACGGCCGAAAACGTGGATGAGGTTAGAAAGTTTTTGAAAGAAAACTGATGAAGTCATATAAAGATAATTTCAAAAATAGAGAATCAAGAGGCAATAGAAAACTTGGAATGAATAGTAAAATTATCAGATGGAGTGATGGTAGCTAGATGAGATTTATGAATCGAATTACCAATTCATAAATTACCTACTTACCAAAAAGATATATTGGATATGTGTTTCAAATATGGAAAGCCAGTAATAATAGCGACTGAACTTCTAAAAAGTATGGTAAACAATCCATTTCCTACTAGAGCAGAAGTTAGTGATGTATATAATTCTGTGATTATGAGAACTGATGCCGTGATGCTTTCAGATGAGACGACTATATGAAAATATCCTATCAAAACAGTAGAATATATGAAAAAAACGGTAGAGGAAGCCGAAACAACAACAAAGAATAAACACAAGGACTTCGAAATGCAAGAAAAAGATGAATTTAATTTTTTGAAAAAAGCTATAGCTAGACATGCTTTGATGTTGGCTGATGAAGTAGGAGCAAAAATGGTAATAGTGTTTTCTTATTCTTGAGACTTAGCTAGGTATATATCTGCATTTAGACCAAATCAACCAGTAGTATCATTTACGAAGGACGAGAAGGTTTATCGCTCCATGGCCATAAATTACTGAATACTATCAGAGAAACTAAGCAGACGAGGTGAACATAGTACAGAAAATCAAGAGATAGCAATTGATATTTTGAAAACTAGATGAACTTTAAATAAATGAGATTTCGTAGTAGTTATTTGAGGTAATATAAAAAACTGAATACACCAGCAACAGATTAGAATCGTACCAATAGACTAATTTTTAGCTTATATAATATATTTAAATGAGAGTACCTATATGAATTTCAAATAGACATATTCATCTGTCTGAGGTAGATGCAGATAAACTTTTTGGGAAATGATATAAATTCAAAGTATTGAAGGAGTTATCACAACCATGACAGTTTGCATGTGAAGAAACTGTAAGTCTTAAGGGACCGAAATGAGAAATAAAGAACGTAAGGATACTATGACCGATTAGGAAGCAAACTCAGGTAGAAATATCAGTTTCAGATTGATTTGCTTTGTGAATAAAGGCTCCTATAAAACTATCGTGAGATTTGAAATGAAGCGAAGGAATAAATATCTCTACAGCAAATGGCGAAGTCTATATCACTGAATGAGTGATAGTTGCCAAGAGACATTTGCATATTACGAAATCTGAAGCAAATGAATGGTCGTTAAAAAATAATCAATCAATAAAAGTTAGCATACCAAGCGATGAAAGATGACTGATTTTCGATAATGTGATAGTAAGAATTTCTGATGAATCGGCTTTGGATTTACATGTGGATGTAGAAGAAGCTAATGCCGCAGGATTGAAAAGTGGTGATTGGGGAGAAATAATTTAAGGTGTAAAAATTAAGAATTTAAAATTCTGATTGTTTTATTTTTTTGTTTAATTTAAATGAAAGTATTAGTTCTGAACGCTGGTAGTTCGTCTTTGAAATACCAATTATTTGATATGGATAACGAAGATGTATTGGCAAAATGACTTGTTGAAAGAATATGAATCGATGGTGGGGTTATAAAACATAGATGAAAGAATGATGCAAAATTGGAAATAAAATGAGATTTGGCAGACCACTGAGTAGCTTTGCAAAAGATTTTGGAACTACTTACTGATTCAGAGCATGGAGTGATAGCAAGCTTGGATGAAATAGGGGCAGCCTGACATAGAGTCGTACATGGTGGAGAATATTTCCAAGATTCTACCCTGATAGATGAAAAAGTAAAAGATAGATTGAAAGAACTGGTAGCTTTGGCTCCTCTACACAATCCAGCAAATATAATGTGAATAGAGGCAGTAGAAAAAGTAATGCCCGGAGTACCAAATATAGCTGTTTTCGATACAGCTTTTCACCAAACTATGAAACCCTCATCTTATATCTATCCTATACCTTATAAATTTTATGAAAAATATAAGATTAGAAGATATTGATTTCACGGAACATCACACAAATATGTAGCATATAGAGCTGCAGAAATTTTGTGAAAGGATATTTCAGATTTAAAATTAATTGTTTGTCATGTAGGAAATTGAGCAAGTGTGACTGCTATAGACTCAGGGAAAGTAATTGATACTTCAATGTGATTCACTCCATTGGAATGATTGGTAATGTGAACAAGATCTGGTGATATAGATCCAGCAATTATACATTTTTTGATGAAGAACGAGAATATGACTTCTGCAGAACTTGATAATATGCTAAATAAAGAAAGCTGAGTATTGGGAATATCTGAACTGTCTAGTGATATGAGAGAAATAGAAGATGGACATATAGCGGGGAATGAAAAAGAAACTTTGGCGTTGGATATATATGTAAATAAAATTTTGAAATATATATGAGCTTATGTAGCTATGCTTGATGGATGTGATGCAATAATTTTGACAGCTGGAGTATTGGAAAATTCTGCTTATATCAGGAAAATGATGGCAGATAGACTTGGACGATTGGGAATAAGTCTTGATGAAGAAAAAAATAAATTTAGATGAGAGGAAAGAATAATTTCTACTACTGACTCCTCTACTATATTGATGGTCGTACCGACAAATGAGGAATATATGATAGCTAAAGATACAATGAGTGTATTGAAATAATCTTGTAAAGACATTGAGCCGTGATTAAATTCACGGTTTTTTTTATTGTTGTAAAAATCTCAAACTACCAGCGACTTAAACTATAGCTCCATTGTGTGTAGAATAAAGACTTTTCATTGGTCTATATGATTGTATGTCAGAGCTTGAGGTTGATTATACATAACTCTATGTAGAATAAAAATAATCTATAAAATTTGACAAATCGATTGGTGGGGGTTATAATTAGATATGGTTTTATTTAAACTTATAAAAATGACCGATATCAATAATTCACCTTCAAACATTGAAAATGACAAAAAAGCAAAGCTAGAGAAACTAATAGAACTCTTTTATTCTGATCAAGGAGATGCAAAATATTTACAAACTGTATCTGATGAGGAAATTAAGGAATTTACTGATTTCTTGCTGGCCGCAACAATATATTATAAAAAAATTGAAAAATGAGAAGTAGTACCAGCAGAAGAAAGAGAACTTTATGGTAATTTTATAGAAAACAATAATCGAATTAATAATCAAAATAATAGGTTAACGTTTAATATAGGAATGCAGGTAGAAAAGTTAAGAAACATCAAGGACATAGCATATCATAAATATCTTTGGATGACACGATGAAAAATGCCTGGATATGTATATAAATTTGATAGACAAAAAGATATAAATGTATTCAATGATCAAAAACGAAAAACGTTAATATGAAAGTCTGAAATAAAGATGGGATATATATATATTAATAGTGGCTTAGATCGTTCATTAAATATGGAAGATGATAGTTCAAATAGAAATGCCTTTTATAAAAATATTGATTCCTACAACTGATTTTCTTATTATATTGGACAAGCAAAAAGTAGCATAAAAATATTTTTAGATAATAAGAATACACGACATATAAAAGACATAAAAGAGTTGTTGTTAGAGTTTAGATATATGCTGGAAGTAGCTGATGCTACACACAATGTGACAAATAAAAAAATATTGTCAGATATGATAGCATTTTGTGAGTCCGCTGTAAGTACTATGCAAAATAACGAATTTGAAATAAGAGAGCAAAAAAGAAAAGAAGAAATAGAGACAGAGGCAGTAATAAAGTATTGTGAAAAGAATAATATTAGACTCGATGACATTATTGCTATGAAGCAGTATATAGATAAAATTAATAAAGAAAATGAAGAAAAGGCTAAATCATTGACAGAAATCACAACAAAAATGGAAGAAGATGAAAAAAACAATAAAAAAATTATCAATGAATATGAAAAATTCTTAAAAGATATTATTGCTCAATCAAAAGAAACAACATTTGGTGGTAATTATAAGATACCAAAAGAATTTGTAGATAAAATCAAAATCCACGAATAGTAATGTTAATTTAGATATAGAGAAAGCCCACAGATATTTGTGAGCTTTTTTTTATTTATTTTAATTTTATTGTTTCCTCTATTCCATCTGGACCCTGCTCTCACATCAATAATTGAAAAATAACATTTTTTCTGGATGATTTGGAATTGATTGGAAATGCCTTACAATGAAAGTACTTAGATATTTTTCTGGACAAATTCAGTGATAGGTTCATAGTCAATCTTTGTCAGTATAGTCCTGTATTTCTCATAGGATATAACATTGATTTGTTTGTTCTTGGCATGTAATGCTACATTTTGTATCCAATCAGCTTGTTATTATTTGAGTACTGATAAATTCTTTCAATGTCATTGATGGATCTTTATCCATAAGTTCTAGAAAATAATCGTTGAAAAATATTTTATTACCAGACTCTGAAATTATTGGATTTCATTTTTCATACGGTCTATAACAGAAACTTATGCCTAATGAATTTGATTCGTAATATACAAATCAGCTCTCTCAAATAACCTTCTCGCAATCTGTTTTTGAAATGTTTTGAGTAGAACATCAGGATAAGATAGCTAGGAATATAGATAGAATGAGAAGCTTTTTCATTATTGATAATATATATAATAAAAATTAGGATAGAAATTTCAAAATACCAGCGACTCAAATCATGGCGCCATTGTCGGTAGAGTAAAGCTTTTTCATTGGTCTATATGATTTAATATCAGAATTCATTTTTTCGTTTTTCTTATCTAATTCTTGATTTAAATATTCTCGTAGCCTCTCGTTACAAGAAACTCATCCAGCAATTCATAATGATTTAGCTCAGAAGTCGATAGCAGCTCTGATTAATTTTTTTGCCATTACCTCTACGACTGATTCTTGGAATTCGTAAGAGATATCACAAATATCCTGTTCTGTTAGAGTAATTCATTTTTTTTCTAGAGAAGAAAGTAGAAAATGAACCTGACTTTTTGTACCAGAAAAACTGAAATTATATTCTTCCTTGGAAAGAAAAATTCTTTTGAATTCAAAGTCTGGATTTGCTTTTCATTGGCTTGCTTTTTCGGAAATTCGTCATCATCATGGATACGGTCAGCCAAGCATTCTAGCGACTTTGTCGAAGCACTCACCTGCTGCATCGTCAAGAGTCTGTCAGATTTTAATTATTTTGAAATCTCATAAAAATCAATGAGAGATTATTTTCTTCTCTAAATCATCATCTGGTTCATTATTTGTCGGAGAGTTTGGTGTTTCTACTATATATATATCGTTATGTCAGCCACTCGCCGTAAGAACTGCCAAGGGGAATTCGATATCGTTTATATTTCTTTCGAGTAAAAGTGAAAATATATGTCAGTGTATGTGATTTACTTCGACCAATGGCTTGGAGAAATATTCTGCCAGCATCGTAGCTACTGTTTTTCAGACAACTAATGAACCTGGTAAACCTGGATGTGTAGTCACAGATATAAAATCTACATCAGAAATTGTATCCAATCAGATTGATTTCATTACTTCTAGGATTTTTTCTGAATGAAGTCTAGATGCTATTTCTGGCACCACTCCTCCGTATTTCTGATGGTCTGATATCTGAGAGTAAGCAAATAATTTTTCGACTTTGAAAAAATCTTTTTCTAATGAAATAATTCCTAGAGATGTATCATCACAACTTGTTTCTATAGCTAATGTTTTTGTCATAAGGATCTTGTGGGATTTAAATTGTTGCCTGTTAGTATAATGATATCTAGGTTTTTGGCAAAGGGTTTTTGAAAAAAATAATAAAGTCTGACAATATTTGACACATTGTATTTTATATATATAATTTAAGTGCTTTATATTATATATTATCAAATGTCTAAATTAGAAACAAGCGAAGCTACTGGGGTTGAAACCTGAAAAGTCTCTAAGTCAAACATTCTAAAACAAACAATGAAAAGTATTGTAGATACTTTCAAAAGTAATAAAAAAGAAATCAAAGAATTGGACAACCAAGAAGTGGCTAATGGAAATAATCCATTTTGAATTAAAAAATTAAACCTAGAATGACATAGCTTTCATCAGAGTGATTTAATAAAAGTTTTCGATGGTATAGATAAGAAAAAAATAGAAAATTATAAAAAAATATGTTGAAATTTTGAGAATTTTGAATTAAATAATTTAAAATCTAAATGAGTATTATTATCTAGATTATTAAACTTCGATGAATCACGTGGAGCGCAGCCCATAATTATAGAGACAGAAAATGATGGCACATATAGCTTGGAACATAAAACACAAAGACAGTGAGCTAATAATACGCGAATAAAACTATTTGAGGTAAGACAAACAAAGGACAATAAAAACGATAAGGTAGAGTGAAATGCTCAAGTTAAAATAGTTTATTCAAAGGACAAGGTTTGTTTAGAAATAGCAATATTTGCTGGTAATTCAATAATAGTACCTATAAAATCAATAAGCCAAGAATCAAATAATATTGGAAAAAAACCGGAAAATAAAATAGTATCTGATATAGAGGAACGTTTGAGTCAATCGAAGAATAAGAAAGTTTGTGATCGTACAAAGGTCTATCTTGATATATGTAAGTGAAATACTTCTGAACAGATGACTGAAATGTATTTGATGGAAAAACAGATGGATATTTTAAATCTCGCTGAATGAATTGGAGATAATTGACTATCTGATAGGTATCCAGGTCGAGAAAAAAAAGATTTCCAAGAATTATATAAAATTCTATATTGAGAATAATATAAATTATACAAGAATAATATAAAATACTATTCCTCTGGAATAATAACCGCAACTTCGTCGAAAGTCAAACCACGAGCAACTTTTTTGATATGTGGAAGCGAGATATAAATCAAAAGTCAGTTTACCGCAAATCATACAGCAAATAAAGTTCGTCGATTAGTCACTAAGAATTGATCTGCAAAATATGCAATATAGGCAAACAAGACTATGATGGCAGTCAGAATTAATATTCTTTTTCTCTCGAATAATGGATATAATTTTATCCTTCTAGCGATAAAGATTGCTCCGACCATAAATATAAGTTCTATCAATGTCTGAGTAATTACTCATCAAACTAATCAGTATTTTGGTATTGTCCGGATTGCGACTGGGATTCAGATTAAGACTCAGATAAGATTATTTGGTAGGAGTACATTTTGTCTGTCGACTGCTACAAATAAATAGTTGTAAACTTGTTTCACAAAGCTACCTCGCAAGACTAGACCTAAAAAAGGTAAAATCTGATTTGAGCCTCGATCTCTCATTAATCCAAATGTTCAGAGGAATTGTTCTCATGCTACAAATTTGATAATCCAATCTGAAAATATCCGGAAATTCATAGCTATGATTCATCAGATTCGGTATATTAGGATTAGAAGATTTCACATGCTTTTGCGTCTATTTTCTATTGTATAACCTGATATTTTATGTAATAGACTATTTCCAAGTGATGATGGAACTATAAGTAGAATTTCTATCAATGAAAGTGATAGAGCCCAAATTCACGAATAATCATTACCTCATGCAGTGGGAAAAAATCGTCATAGGAAAAGCAAAACTATCAAGGTATGGAAACTACTCAAATAATAGGAAACTCCATATTGCCGATTTCTGATTATAATTTCTTTTGTAAATTTTCGGTCAAATTTGATATGAAGAGGCAGAAGTCTATTTGCTCTCAGATGGATTTCTATATTTTGTCATATAGCACTTGCGACTACTGAGAATAGAATCAAACAAAATGCTAAAATGGAAATTGAACTTCCGTTGAAATCTACGTTTTTGAAGAATATATAAACGACTGGTGCCAATATAGCTATCTGAGAAAGCCTAGCTGTGATAAGTGTAAAACTAAGCTGATCCATTCTTCGGAAAATTTGTAATGGAAGTTGTTGGATACCTGCAAACATAAAGCTAGCAGAGAAAATCATTCAGAATGGTAGCCCTCGAATCAAGTATGGATTGGATGTGTACGCTGGAAGTAAATATGCAATCACTATGGCTATGGCGTATATTGCTCACATAATGATGATTCTAGTTCATACAAATTTTCAGTAGGTAGTTTGTAGTTTTTCGTGATCGTCTGGAGTTTTTTCTTTTATATCCCCGAGTTCTCTAACTGCCAAAACATATAGTCATAGATCTGCCAAAGCTGTCCATATCGCGAAATATTTAAGGATAGTAGAATAATCTCCGTATCTAAGTGGTCCTAGGTATGGAGTCATTATTTTGATTACTAGGAAGCCGAACAAGGCGCTAATTAGTCTTCAGATTAACTGTCGAGCTGCGTCTTTGATTACAAGTCTATGTCAGGACACTAGAGTCAATTAAAAGTTAAAATTTTTAAGTTTTAAACGTACTTTTAAAAAATATGATTTGTTTGTAAGGATTTCAAGGATGGATTCAACTTGTTTGAGTATGAAAGACAACTTGACATTAGTGGGGTTATCGTTATTTATTAATCGTTTATTAATTAAGTTTTTGTTTATCCATGAAACTCACATCAGCTAAAATCGCTAGAAGATGTAGAACTGATAAAAATCAGGAGTTTTTTTGGAAAGCAAAAAATATTTAAGATACAAATCTAAACTTAAATAATCAGCTCTCTGGAAAAACTCCAGGGAGTTTTTTTATAACGAAATAAATATGATAAAGACATTTGTAAATAAATTATATATCAGATTTAGAAGACTTAGAATAATAAGACGATTATTTTAGAGTACAGAAAAAGCATTGAAACTTTGACTCTAGGACAATCGTCTAGAGTTTTTTTAATTTTAAAATTATACAAATGGAAAATATAATTACTGAAGAATTATTAAAATCAGAATGTAATTCGAATATAGCCATTCTAGATGCTCTGAATGATTATGAAATAAATTTTGATATCGATATGGAAGAAGCAAAGATAGTTGAAAATCGGATAAAAGAAGAAAATATGGAAAACTGAAAACATATGCTTGAGAAGACGTATAATGAAATACTTGAGGAGGCAAATAAGTTTTGATGTTGCTCGATAAAATTTGATTGAGAATTAATCTGATTTATAAAAGTAATGCCAACACATCTAGATTGAACCGAACTTTTTGAGTGGTGATCTATATATGTAGATAAAAAATATCGCAAAAAATGAATTTGAAAAATATTGGCTAAAGAGATTATGAAGAAGTACAAAACTTTGCCACTGTATGCTGTGACTTGCACAAAGGCAGTCATGAATATAAACAAAGATCTTTGACAGTACGAATATTTCAAAGAAGATTTATCAGAAAATGTTTTGAATATAATTGAATCTGAATGAAAATTATTGGATAGTGATATGATTTATTGAAATGAAATTTTCAATTGTCTAAACAAAAGTTTCAAATAATGGTATTTGAATTAAATGTTTCTATTTTTAGTTCTTGTTAACAAAACCTTCTGATAACCGCCAAACTCCCCTTTTAGAAATTTAGCAACTCTAGCTATAGTCGTAGAAGATGCTCAGGTTTCTTTTTCTATCTCTTTGTAGTTTTGTCATTGATGAAGTCTTTTGGCGATGTCCAATCTAAGCGAAAACTCTATAATTTCGTCCTGAGTGAGCAAATCTCTCAAGAAAGAAAAAACATCGTCAGTCGACTTTAATTTCAAGAAAGCCTTTTGTAGATCTATTGATTTGTTTTTTAATTCGCCGCTTTCCATGGAATTTATGATGTTAAATATAGGATTTATAATTATTTATTACTTTATTGCAATAAAGTATTGATTTTTTGAATTAAATAAATATATCTACTTTATCATAGTAAAGTATTTTAATATAAAGAACCGCTTATGAAAATGAATAAATACAATAAAACTTCACATCTACATCATATTTTCCATCGAAACTAAATTGTTTTTCCGGTTATTTTTTTACGACTAGCCTCCTGGAAAAACGGGAGGTTTTTTAGATTTAAAATTTAATTTAAATGAACAATATAAAAATAATAAACGATCAGATGGATTTTAGAAAAGAGGAAAAATCTGATTTGTATATAAATATATTTGGTGAGGAGCCATGGAATGAATGATACAAATGTAATGATTGCGACAAGCTTTTTTGACTGAGCGAAATAGATGAAATAAAAGAATGTACTTGTGGATGATTGTTGGAATTATTTTACGACAAAGATGAAGTAGAAAATGATCGAAACAATTGGACTAAAAAGGAATGATATATATGAAAACTTGCAGAAAATCCTGAATGAGAAATGATATGATTTATAATGTGACGAGAATCAAACATTGATAAATTGAATAAGGAGAAACTGTGATTGGATGAAAATCAGATTGAAATATTATTGAATAGCATTAAAGAGAAATTTGATTGTTTTGATTCCAAAAAAATCTTCTATGCTGCAGATATGTGAGTCAAGAAAGATTGGAGATGAATAGGTATCGCCTCTAGTCTATACAAAGCCAGAGAGAAAATTATTATCGCAAATGGTATGAAATTCGTAATAGTAAGAACAACTAAAAAATCTGACAAGCCGTATAAATGGTATAAAAACGAATGATTTGTGGACGTGTTTGATTATAAGGACCAACAAGAAAGAGTCCTATTGGTGAAAGAAATTCAGTTTTAATTCTTTATATATATCTAATGGATAAATCAATTATCAAAATAGAGTGAAAGAAAAAATGAAAAACCACTGTGATAATGACTTGAGTACATGGGAACGAAAGATCTGGTCTGGCTGCATTTGAGAAAATTTTGCCTACGGTGAACATATCAGCATGAGTGGTATATTTCGTCACTGCAAACCTCAAAGCTATCGATCAGAACGTTAGATTCGTGGAGAAAAACATGAACAGATGTTTCAGAAAAAGATTGAAATGAAATACGCACGAAGAAAACAGAGCTAGAGAGATAAGAAAAATACTAAATAAATCTGATTATCTTCTCGACGTGCACAATACAACAAATAAGGTTAGCGAGGCGTTCTTGATTTGAGAGGAAACGAAGTTTAGAAAATATTTCCCTGTGCAAAAGTTTTTATCTGGAATCGATGCAATACAGAAATGATGAAGCGACTGATATATGCTCAATATATGAAAGATATGATTTTGCCTAGAATCTGGAAGTATATATGATCCCAAATGACCTCTAAATGCTGAGAAATCCATAATAAACTTTTTGAAACTAACTGGAAATATCGATGGTAAGGCTGAAATCTTGGCCGATGACCAAAAACATATTGATTGCAAAAAAATGTATAAATGCAAAACAAATAATTTTAAATTGAGTAGAACTTTTAAGGATTTCGATGAAGTAGGAAAGTGAGAAACGATATGAACCGATGGATGAAAGAATATTGTGGCGAAAGAGGATTGATTGATTTTATTCGCTCATGATTGAGATCAAATAGGAAAAGAATGTTTTGTTTTTTGTGTTTATATGTAGTTTGGTTTTATAAATTATTAATTAATTGGATTTTTTATAAAGGTATTTTTTATATCATCCTTTTTCAGAATAGTTTTTCCTTCTGTACCCCTTTTTTGATATTCATAACCGCCATTTGCCAGACTTTTTTCTGAAACAATGATTCTTGATGGTATTCCCAATAGTTCAGAATCCTTAAGCTTTATTCAAGGACTAATCGCTCTGTCATCATATATTACTGAGAAATTTTGTTTTTCTAACTGTTGAATTAAAGATATGGCTTCCTGGTCAATTTTTGAGTCACCAATAACAACTACATAAATATCATATGGAGCTATGTTTTCTGGTCGAACCAATCCCTTATCGTCTTTCATTTTTTCTGATATAATTCACATTGTTCTGCTTACTCCGATTCAATAACATCACATATAAACTTCTCACAATCATCATTTATCATCCGCAAAAGATACATCAAAAGGCTTGGTAAATTTAGTTCATAATTTAAATATATTACCTACTTCGCTTCATTTTTGTTCTACAAAATTATAGTCTTTAAATTCTTCTTTTACTTGAGGATCGTCTATAATCTCTTTATTTAGGGCGATTTTTCTTTGTTTATCTACATATATCAAATCCTCTCCCAAAGGAGATAGTGTTTGGAATTCATGCGAATATTTGGCAAATGTTCCTCATGATGCATAAGTAATGTATGTGTCATCTCATATTCCCAACTCATTGAAAATAGCACGATAAGCTTCTATGGCTTTTTCATAATATTGGTCTAAATCTTCCTGACTTGTATGGAATGAATACATATCCTTCATTAAAAATTCTCTTCATCTTAGGATTCAAGATTTGGCTCTCTTTTCATTACGAAATTTTGTTTGTGTCTGGAAAACAGAAACAGGCAAGTCCTTATATGATTTTATAAATTCTTTCATGATTGGGGTAACTAATTCTTCATGTGTTGGATTAAGAAAATTATATCTTCCATCAGAAAAGGGAACTTTGAATAATATATCCATTACATCTCTTCATGTTGTTTCCCAATGTTCTCTAGATCATAAGGCAGTCATTTGGATTTCAAAAGATCACATTGCTTCCAGGTGTTTCTTTATAATTTTTTTGATATTATCTAGTACCTTGATACCTAATGGCAGATAATTATATGCTCATGCAAGTTCTTGACGGATATATCCTGCCTGGACCAGTATATTACTTGATTCGCTATCTTCTCCAACACCACTTGTTTTGAGAGTATGAAAAGGATATTGAGACATTTTGAGCATGTCTATTATTTTAGAATATAAATGATAGATATATGATGGAAAGATATTTTTCCCCTAGGAAAAATCAACCTAAAAGAAAATTTATTATATGTTATCAATTTGATATTGAGGAAAATATATTTTTAAGAAAGACTCTAGTTCCTGTTTTGAATCGGTTACATGAAGATGGTTTTCTACAGAAGATTTGAACAAATATCAACTACCAATTAGTTTTTCATGTATTATTTTTCTGAGAGATAAATCTGAACAAGCACTAGCATCTATTAAATCGCCCCTTAGATTGAATCAAAATTCAAAAAGTTTTTCATCATGTAGAGTGTCGTGCATTACCAAGTAACCTATTGTATAGTCAGAGGTCATATACTTTTTATATTCTGATTCATTACATTTCCATGGTCATACAACACAATGAATAGCATCTACTTCTGGTTCCGATAATGACTTTTTGTTCACTCATAACACCTGGAAGGAGTTATTCTTCAGATAATCTTCAAAATATTCTAGGATACTTTCTTGGGTTGCGCTAGGCTTTACTATAAATCAAATAAGTCTATTATTGGACAGTTTCATAAAAATAGAATATTTTATATAAAAAAGTTATTTCGTAGCTAAAGGGATAATCTTTCCAAGGAAGTATCAGTTTTTTGTTTTTTTTCTTTCTCGTGTATCCACAAGTCTTTGATCACGTATACTTAGTTCTCTTGTACCAAATCACTGTTCATTTGATTTGCTTTGGAGAAAGTGTTTCCAATAGATGTTTTTCTTATCAATATTTACTAATGAAAATAAAGATAAATTTTTATTTATTCGAGAATGTGTTTTTATGTCAAAAATATTTTTATATATAGAACTATCAAAAAAGATAATTCTTTTACCTTCTATATGCGCATTACAATAATGATTGTATACCCTTTTTTTGTTTCTACCTAAAGCATATAATGGAAGACAGTTTCCCAGGATGTATATGGTTTTTTTTAAAAGAACTGATGCTAATACGCCTGCTACTTCTGCCATTTCTCTACATGAGCAAGCAATTTTTTCTGAATTATAAACTAGTTCATCATCCTCTATTTTCTGATTAATAAAAAAGTTAAGGTAATCTTGTATAGATAACTTTTTAAGCTTTTTCTCAAAATATGTTTTTCTTGCCTTTATGTTTTTATTGGGATTATTTCTTCTCCTATAAGTATTAAATATTTCTGGTTCTTGTCATATATGAAACATATATTTAGGCAAAATATCTATAATATCTTTTATCGTTTTTAAATGATGTTTTTTTATAAATTGTATAGCCAATTTCTTGTCGGAGATATTCATTTTTTCTAATTTACTTATGTAAATTTATTTAATTATAATACTATTATATATATCTAGATATTTATTAAGATAAAATAGATTATTGTCTGATTTTTCTTGCTTATTTTTTTTGGAAAAAAATATTATTCCAATTAGACACCTTGTTTTTATTAAAAGTTTTAGTACATCTTGATCTATATCTTCTCATCGGAGTTTTATCAATTTTTTAAAATCTGGATTAATATCTTCAAGCATAAAAAAAGTTACAACACATGCTAATTGAAATTCTTTGGGACATATCAAGAAAGAATCTAGATCCAGAAGAACTATTCCATCTTTTGTAAACAATAAATTCTGATTATGAATATCATAATAAACCATACTCTGTTGTAATGTGTTTTTTTCCAAAAATAGTGTAATCTTTTCTATATCTAATAATGGTGTTTCAATATACTGTAATCAATCTGCTATTTTATATTTTAATGAATTAAGTCCAACCTCTCCGGCTTTTTCAAAATATTGGTATAGTCTATCAGAAATCTGTCTAAAAAATGATGTAATCATATCGACTCTATCTCATATAATACTTCATTGTAAGTGCTCTCCGTCTATAAATTGCATAATTTCGATGAAATAATTTTTATTTAATTTTTTCTTTTCTCGTGAGAAAAAAATTGGTGGAGTTACTATATTATTCCCTTTATTGAGATAGGAAACTATATTTTTATTAAATTGTAGTTTTCCCAAAGATCATTTATTAGTTTTTTTTATAATATACGAATTTTCGAAAGTTTTTACTAAATATATTTCCGAATTTGCTCAGATTCCATATTTAACAAATTTAAGTTTATCAAATACATCTTCTATCTTATGAATGAAATTATGTGAAACATCTATTGGTGTTGTTCTGGCTCTCATCAAGATTGTATTGATTAGACACCTCAAAAATCACGCATGGGAAACAATCAGTTCTTTATAAATATTTTTATCTTTGTACTCTAAAAGGAAAAACAATACTCTTGCTTGTAGTTCGTTTCATGTTTCTGCTCATTCAATTTCATCTAAATCTCATCTATTTTTCCGTACTTCATATTCTCTAGGATATTTTTGTTCTGCTTGTGTATGTGATAATCACTGTAGAATTCATGATCAAAATTCTTTTAGTTCTTCATGAATAATAATTGATATATTTCTTGGTATAGCAAAAAAATGGGCTGTCTCTAATGCTCTATCAAAAGGACTACAACGAACTAGTTCGATTTCTTCATAAAATGTGTTGGAAAGTTCCTTAACATTATTTTTTCATTCTTCTGATAGTCAAACATTATATTGTCATCACTGAATTATACCCAACTTATTTCATTCAGAAATACCATGGCGTATTAGATAAATAACATTTGACATGGAGCAAGACTAGATATTATGAGATAAAAAAACCTTAAGTCACTGATAGTCTGACATCTCAGCCATTCTTATAAAATCTTGCTTTTGAAAACAAGGAGTCCTTTCTATCATTTCTTCTAATGTCTCAATTGGAAGTTTCAGACCTTTAGTTTCGTTAATATACATATATAATGCATTTATACTACTTGCAAAACTCACCATCTTTTTAAAATCTTGCTCATTATAACTGGAGGACGAAGTTGCTTGATTATTATCGTTCTTTTTAATCCAGATTTTTTCGCTCGTCTTATCAACTATATCATTTAATTTCGTTCCCTCTATCACCGACAAAGGATAAGTATAGGAGTATGTTGGTTGTAATTCATTTATCACGAACGACATACTTTTCAAAAGTCAATCAAAAGAATCTCAAGGTAAACCAGCAATTAGTTCTGATCTCCAAGGAATTTGTGTCCCACGAAACTTTATTAGTCATTCTTTTACCTTGATAATATTATTAGACCTGATTCGTGTAGGAACCTTTTCATTGATACTCTGTATTCAGACTCTCAACTCTCTCAATGAACTCTTTTTTAGCAAATCAACATATTCATCGTCTATGAATTCCGG
>JAYSML010000101.1:0-5825 GCA_043724745.1 bacterium | reverse complement strand
AGTTTACTTACAGAAGAAACAGAATTTAAAATCGTGAAAAAAATATCAGAACTTGAATGAATAATTAATTTTGCAAAAGATAATTTACAGCCACATTTGATTTGTAGATTTTTGTTGGATTTAGCAAGATTGGCGAATGAGTATTATGCCAAAGTAAAAATATTGTCTGCTCCAGAAGACCTGAAAAAGGCTAGGTTGTACCTTATCCAAAATATGGTAGAGACCCTATCAAAGGCTATGGACTTAATAGGTATGAAATTTCTTGAAAGAATGTAGAATTAACTAAAGACTAATAGTTAAAAACTAAAAATGAAAAAGTTTGTGATGAAAAAAATAAAGGCGTCTATTTATGACGTCCTTTTTGTTTTTGAAAAAACCCGGGATTACCGGGTCGTTAATTTTACTTTTAACATCTTCTCTTTGCCCATTTATCTATGAGCGAATTTGCCAATCCAGGAACCTCATTTCTCCTGTTGAAGAAGAACAAGTCGAAGTCTTGCAGATATATAACTGGGTCGGCGACTTTCCCTTTTTTTGGAGGGGCGATTATCTCAGATAACATCCCACCTTCCATAAAATGGTCTATGATTGCCGTTACCTCTTCTTCGTCGTAACCAGCGTTTTCAAGGTTCTTTACTTCAGCAGCTACCTTATCGTATGGTAACTGAAGAAGATCTACTAATGATTGAATTTTATTGTCCATAGTATTGAGTTTTGTGTTATTATTTTTTATGTTTATATATTTTTTGTATAAAAAGTCAAATTCGATTTATTAAACGCTTCACTTTGTTGAAACGTTATTTTAAATATTTGTTTTAATACTAATTCTTAATTCTGATGTAATGATAACTGTTGCCAATCAATGAAGTAGAATCCACAAAGGAGTCCATCTGATGAAATTAAATAGATAAGGATTGGCACTTATACTATTTGCTATGGTTTGTATAGACTCGATATTGACTATGTTTATTCACATTAAGACTGTTTGGAATGTGATGATGATAGACAATACGGTCAATGGAACCAATAAAAGATGAATTACTTTTTTTGTGGTTTCATTATCTGGTGTATCTATTTTGATTTTGGATTTATGGTAGATAATGACCAATAAAACAACATATAAAACCAGAACGATTGTTGTTTGTCAGTCTGCTAATATTTGCGATAATTTGCTATTTAATATTCAGAATGTTTTTAATTGTGAGCTTAGTGATAGATTATTTATAAGAAGATGTAATGACTGACTTGTAGCTAGGCAAATGCTGCTGAGAATGTAATTTCAGAGTATGATTTTTATCATTTTTTCTATTCATATCACTATAGAAAAAACTATCAAAACTATAAGCAATCAGAATATAAGGTAATTGACCATCGTTTCGGTCATATTTTGGTTTATTAGTTTATAAAAACTTGTAAATCATCGAAAAATAAATAACTATTCTGGTATCTAATCTTATTTTATGTGTTTTATGAAAGTTTATGAGATTTGCAACTAAAAAAGCTTTTACGATGATGGAGCTAGTGGTAATAATGTTTTTGTTAACCATAGGTTTTTTTAGTATTATCTCGATGTTAAATAGCTGAATGAGATTTACCCAAACAATAAGAACAAAAATAGTAGCAACAAATCTAGCTAGAGAAGGAATAGAATCTATGTACCAAATAAGAGATACAAATCGACGCAGGTGGTCTTCCAAGAGGGATCAATGCTGGTTGAAAGTAAATCCATTGGTAGACTATATTGATGGAATGGGTAGTGAATGATGTGAGAATAAAGATGAGCGACTAGGAAGTGGTAATTATGTTGTTATAAACTCTGGATTGTGAGACCAAAAATATTTTGTTGCACAAAAAATTGATTGACCTGAATTAAATATAGTGGGTACTTGAATACTAGCGACTTGAAATTTGAGCTATAGTCTTTGTTTTTCTGGAGAACGATATCCATGTCCTGGAGTAGAATATACATGAGTAGAATGAAAATATTTTCGTCAGATAGTCGGTAAATGATTGTTCCTAAAAGACTCTAATATAGATTGATGAGACTATCTAAACTGTACAGACGGAACTGCTAATGCTTGATCTGTAGAATGTGGAGATGGTTCGGCTAAGGAATATCGTTTCTGTAGTAAGGTAGAATATAATAATGGTCGTGGAATATCAAATGTAGAAATTTGTGCTTTGATGACTAACTTTTTAGAGTAAGCTATCAAGTCATAAAGCTTGTAAAGTTAAAAAAATAAAATATAAATCTGCCGCGATAGTTCAGTCGGTAGAACGCACCCATGGTAAGGGTGAGGTGGCCGGTTCGATTCCGGTTCGTGGCTAAATAATTAAAAACTAAAAGTTAATAACTAAAAAATTATGAGTTTAAATTCTAATTTATTATCATGGGATTGGAAGAACACCAAAAACAAGTGGATGAACGAACATCTCAATTTGAGCCCCAATATCGGGATCCTTTCCAAATGATGACAGCTATGACAGAAGAGACTTGAGAAGTAGCGAGAGAAATCAGTCATTTACACTGACATAAAAAGAAAAAACCTTGAGAAGACACAAAATGACTCTGACAAGAACTGGCAGATATGCTTTTCACAACTATATGTATAGCAAATTCTCATGAGATAGATTTACAAAAAGAATGGAATAGGATGTTAGAGGAAAAATTAAATAAGAGAGACAAAGATAGATTTGAAAAAAAATAAATATGATTTCAAAGTATAAGAAAAAATCCCCCGATTAATGCGGAGGACTTTTTTAAAATTCAGGCTATATTAATTTTATTCGTTTCTTAATGCTGCTTGCGCTGCTGCCAATCTTGCGATAGGAACTCTGAATGGAGAACAACTAACGTAAGTCAATCATACTCTATGACAAAATTCTATAGATTCAGGATCTCAACCATGTTCTCCACAGATTCCTAATTTGATGTCAGGTCTTGTAGATCTTCATTTTTCTATAGCTATTTTTACTAGTTCTCATACTCATTCTTGATCTAGTGTTTGGAATGGATCTTTTTCGAAAATGTTTTGGTTTATATATTCTTTGATGAATTTACCAGCATCGTCTCTAGAGAAACCAAGTGACATCTGGGTCAAATCGTTTGTTCCGAAAGAGAAGAATTCAGCTGTTTGTGCAATTTTGTCTGCTGTGATAGCTCATCTTGGTACTTCGATCATTGTTCCAAGTTTGTATTCTATTTCCATTCAGTATGTTTCCATTACTTCTTTTGCTTTTCTTCTAACTATTTCTGTATTGAAATCTAACTCTGATTTAAATCCAACTAAAGGAATCATTATTTCAGGTTTAGCATTTATTCATTGTTTTTTAAGTTCACATGCAGCTGATATTACTGCTTCTGTTTGCATTTCTGCTATTTCAGGGTAAGTGATAACCAATCTGCATCCTCTGTGTCCTAGCATTGGATTGAATTCATGTAGTCCGTCAATTCTAGCTTTTAGAACTGACACTTCTAAATTCATTTCTCTTGCAAGTTCGATGATATCTGCTTCTTCTTGAGGCAAGAATTCATGCAAAGGCGGATCCAAAAATCTAATTGTACAAGGAAGTCCTTCCATTGCTTTTAAGATTCCCAAAAAATCCTCTTTCTGATAAGGCAGTAATTTAGCTAGAGCTTTTTTTCTACCATTTACATCGTCTGCCAAAATCATTTCTCTAACCGCTTTGATTCTATCGTCTGCGAAAAACATGTGTTCTGTTCTGCAAAGTCAGATTCATTCTGCTCAAAATCTCTTAGCAACTTCTGCATCGTTTGGAGTATCAGCATTTGTTCTTACTCATAGTTTTCTATATTTATCTGATAATTTCATAAGAGCGTCGAAATCTCAGCTTAGTTCAGGATCTATAACTGCAAGAGGTCCAGCAAATACTTCTCAAGTAGAACCATCGAGAGTAATCATATCTCATTCTTTAAAGATTTTTCATTTAACAGTAAGTTCTTTGTTTGCTTCGTCTACTTTGATTTCTCAAGCACCAGCAACACAACATTTACCCATACCTCTAGCAACTACTGCAGCATGAGAAGTCATTCATCCTCTAGCTGTAAGTATTCCTTGGGATGCATGCATTCATTGTATATCTTCTGGTGAGGTTTCTGTCCTTACAAGAACTACTTTTTTTCATTGTTCGTTTCGATCATGAGCTGTTTCTGCATTGAAAACTACCAAACCAACTGCTGCTCATGGAGATGCAGGCAATCCTTTTGTAAGTAATTCTGCTGCTATTTTTGCTTTTGGATCTATTTGTTTGTGTAATAAATTATCAAGTTGTTCTGGTTTTACTCTCATAAGGGCTGTCTTTTCGTCGATAAGTCATTCTTTGATCATTTCTACTGCCATTCTAACTGCAGCTGCAGCAGTTCTTTTCCCACTTCTAGTTTGTAGGATATATAATATTCCTTCTTGGATTGTGAATTCCATATCTTGCATATCTTTGTAATGTTTTTCTAGATTTTTGTAAATAGTAACCAATTCTGCATAACATTGAGGCATTACTTTTTCCAACTCTTCGATTTCTGCTGGAGTTCTGATTCATGCTACTACATCTTCTCATTGAGCATTCATAAGGAATTCTCAGTAGAATTTGTTTTCTCATGTAGATGGATTTCTAGTGAAACAAACTCATGTTCCAGATGTTTCTCCCATATTTCCAAATACCATAGATTGTACATTTACAGCTGTTCATAGAAGATTTTTGATGTCATTTAGTTTTCTATATATAATAGCTCTGTCACTATTTCGTGAACCGAAAACAGCAGTTATAGCCATTTGTAGTTGTTCTCTAGCATTTGAAGGAAATAGTCTTCAAGTACTTTGTTGGATAACGTTTTTGTAAAGGCTAACAACTTTTTTCAAATCTTCTGTATCAAGATCAGTGTCTATCTTAGTTCATTTTTCTGCTTTTACACTTTCTAGAGCTGCTTCGAATTTATGATGTTCTACTTCCATTACTACATCACCGAACATTTGGATAAATCTTCTGTAGCTATCTCGTGCAAATCTAGGATTTCCAGTTTTGTTTGATAGACCAAGGACAGATTCGTCATTTAGTCCAAGGTTTAAAACTGTATCCATCATACCTGGCATAGAAACTGCTGCTCCAGATCTAACTGAAACCAACAATGGATCTTCAGAATCACCTAATTTTTTTCACATATTTTTTTCTAAATCAGAAAGTTGTTCTTCGATTTGGTCCAAAACTTCTTGTGTGTAGCTGCTATTGTTTTTGTAGTATACATCACAAACCTCAGTAGAGATAGTGAATCCAGCTGGAATAGGTAATCCCATACTAGCCATTTCAGCTAGGTTTGCTCATTTACCTCCAAGGATATCTTTTCCTATACCTACAGCTTCTTCGAATGCATATACGTATTTTTTCTGTTTACTAAATAGTCACATTTTTTCGTGCATAAAAAAATAAAAGTCGGGTTTTATCATATCAGTTTGATTGTTTTTTTCAAGGAAAAATTATATTTTTATTAGCCACAAGTAGACAAAAGTTTGACTTAGGGATTTTTATATATCGAATGGCTTATCCATTACTTTTTGGGGTACAATTAACACTTGAGCTAGGTATTCTCATATAAACTCACCATACTCTTGTATGTTTTGTTTAGCCTTAGGATCTGAGTATGAATCAATTAGATTATCCAGTTTTTGTTGTAGTTCTGGGTCTGCTTCAGTTGCTGCAATGTTCAATGTCATCTTTGGATTTAGAGTATTAAAAGATTTATCTTATTTTTGTTGTAGTTCTGGGTCTGCTTCAGTTGCTGCAATGTTCAATGTCATCTTTGGATTTAGAGT
>JAYSML010000100.1:0-15318 GCA_043724745.1 bacterium | reverse complement strand
AGAGAGGATGGACTTTCAGAGACATACAATGGAATTATCAAAAATTCAATAATAACAGGCTAACAGATAATGATTTTATAAAAATTATCGTAGAAAATGGATGCGGATGAATTGTTCTATCAGATTATCTAAAGCTTGAAATAACCCCTGACCAAGAAAAAGCATTAATAAAAGAAATGATTACTAAATCATCTCATGAATTATCAGATAAAACCTTGGAAAGGATATCTCTTATGCATCCATGATGTATTTGAAAAAATCTAAGTACATGAAAATTTAAATTTTCTCCTGAAGATAAAAAACTTCTTTCATTTGATGATATACAATTAATAACATCCGAGAGCGAAGATAAAAATTTATTCGATATACTTATAAACGAGAAGGATGATAAAGTAAGATTAAGTTATTTAATCGAACAATGATATATTGCAGCAGCAATTGGATTATTTCAATCATTATACTATACCAAAGTTAAGCTATTATCTGATGATGTTATAAGCAAATTATTGGCTACTATTATCCATTCAAACATTACTCCATATGCAATAAATACGTATACTATGGAGAGATTTTGATTACCTAGCAGAATATCTCAACATAATGCTCAAAAATTTGGTGCCCTTCCCTACAATATAGGTATGTTTTTTACATGTATTCATTTACTAAATTACGAACAAACAGTAAAAATCAAATCCCTTATAGATGATGTCATTATGAACAATTCATTTAAATGAACATTTAAAGCCGATATATGAGGGTATAATTTCAATGTTATATCTTCTAGTTTTTTAAGTACCTATCTACGCCCTCTAATAGAGGCATGTTTAATAAGTGAAAAAAGTCTAGAAAAATTAAGAAAAGATTCTCATAGTTGATCAAATGCGGTAGATTTCGAATTACGAGAAAGTGTGTTATTTGAAGAATGGAATCCTGTCGCAAATCCTTATCCTGAAAATCCAGCATGGAAAAAACTATGGAACAGGCTCCATACCAATTCTATAGATAATAAAACCAAGCAAATTGTTGTCGATAATATACAAATTACAACGACAACAAACTATCGTGGAGAAATTATTCCCGCTCTTCGTATCTTTTGAAAAACAATATCATTTCTTACCTATCATACAAAAGATGAGAATATCTGTTATGAAAAAGATTGAAGATATTACATAAATAAAGATCGCGCAGAAGAAGTAGCAAAGGTCCAAGGCAAAAAAATATTAAATAATATTGAAATTCCAGCTGAATACTGATATGAATATCAGGCTATGGTAAGATGAACCTATTATTTGGGACACGATGATATCATAAGTCTCCTTGGTGAATACGCTCCTTATTACAAAATTAATTACCGTTTTCCAGATAAAATATCTACCTATCAAGATGGTTTTGATGCCAAAGGAGAACAATTTTCTCCTGTCGTCGTTTATGAGCAATAATTTATCTTTTATATCACAATTTAGATACAGGAAAAACATTAGTTAATCTCCAAATCGATATGTTTGATAATAGGGAATTTTTCTTTGATGTTTTTTTCTATTTCATCTATTTTTGTACCCAGAATCCTAGGTACTCTACTAGTCAAATCGACGCTAAATTCGAGAAAATCCTGATAGTCATCTTTTACTTTTTCGTATTCTTTCTTCAAAAAATTATTTTTATTTACCTCTCTGAGAATTCATATTTCGTTACATTCTATTTCACACTTGATACGATAAGAATCCATATCCAGAATACTGGACTTGAAATCTAGTACTTTTTCTATCATCTCCTCTTGTTCGAGTAATTCGATGATGTCCTCCTCTATTTCTTTGGGGATAGATTTTCAGATTAAAAATTGTCTATTTTTTTGTATTAGAAAAACTGCCATAATTCAGAGTAAAACTCATATTAGAATAGATCACAATGAATCTCGAAGTGGATTTAATGTAATAGAATAAAGCACAAGACTACTTGCGGCTATAAGGACTCAAATCAGCGCGAGTCAATCTTCATAAACTACCGCTAAAGTAACCGGATCTCAGTGTTTTAATAGATTTTTAAATTTCATATGTGGATTTCTGTGTTTTAATTCTCTAAGTGCCATAAAGAAGGTGAATCATTCAACTATGAAAGATACGGCAAGTATTCAAAATATTGCTGGATGTAGTAGAATTTCTTTGGGATGAAGAAAGGACTCTATACCATGATAGATTGTTACTCCGGCTCATATAAAAAATATACCACAGGCTGATATCAATGCCCACAAAAATCTTTCCCTACCAAATCAGTATGAAAAATCATGATTTGCATTTTTGGATGAACGTTTGATTCAAACCATAAGAAAAGACTGATTCAGTGTATCTGCAAATGAATGAATAGATTCTGAGAATAAGGATCCAGATCCGGACACCAGGAATCATAGAAATTTTATAATTGTTATTATTCAGTTTCCAATAAGGGCAAACAAAACTGACCAGAAACCGTGTGATTTGGATGAAAAATTTGACGTCCTGGGCTCTCAATCTGATGACATAATTGTATCGATAGGTTTAAAAATTTAAATGATGTATATATAATCAAATGAAAACTGAATTCAAATAGATTTATAGACTTTTTATATTTTTATGATATACGTTTCCTTACTCTCTTTACGACAAGATTTGGGTTTGAAGGTTTTTATATTTTTTCATCAGAAATGTTTTTTCAAATCTTGCAAAAACTCATCGAATCATGGTCACATAAATATTTTGATGACAAATTTACCTGTAGGCGAAAGCATTGTTTTGTAAACTCGGAGTGTGGACTCAAGAAGACCAATAGATCTAATAGCATCTATATCCTTGAATCAGATTGTATTTGGTGCCATATCTGATTGTATTAGATCAAATTTTGAAATATTATTTTCTGCAAAGATTTTCTCGACCGCCTGAATATCGGTTACATCCTGAGCATAGTGATGGACTCATGGCATATTTAGATCTACCTCTTTTAGATCCAATCAGATTACCTGATATCATCTAACATTATTTTTTTGGCATCTAGAAACTGCATACTGCATCCAACTTCCTGGAGCACATCATATGTCTAAGATTTTTTTTGTATCTTTGGAAAAAATTTTGAATTTTTGATCTATTTCTTCTAGTTTAAACACACTTCTAGCTTTAAATCATTCCTTCTTGGCTTTTTTGAAATAGAAATCATATGGATCGTACATGTATCAAATTTTAAATTAAAGTTTTATCTAATTACAATATTTTTTAGTTCTTTTCTGAGTAGTTTATAGTTTGGACATAGATTTTCAACTAGATTTCGAAACGACTCTTGGTGATGTTTATGTTTTAGATGACAAGCTTCGTGGATTATAACATATTTTATTAGCTTATTTGGCAGATGAACCAAATCCTGATTTAATATTATAATCTGACTAGAACTACAACTTCCCCACTTAGATTTGATTTTTTTTATTTTTAATTCTGAATATTTATATCAAATAATTGAGCTAAGAGAATCTAAAATTGGATGAGAATATTCGTACAAAATATTTTTAAGTTCTGCTTGAATTTCTTTGGATGTTTTTCATATATTGATTTTATCTGTAGGTTCTCAAAACAATAAAATATTATTCTGAGTAATTATATCGACATGGGTTCTTTTGTTGTAACGAGAAATTAACTTTTGTCATTTTGAAATAAGATTTTCACAGAAATTTTTGTCATTACGGAGAATACTAGGTATGCTAATGATAAGTTTTCATTCCTTATCTATCCTAGCATATCAGTGTCTGGTGTCAGTATATTTGATTTCATAATTATTTTCCATTGGTGGAATAATAGTGATTCGGTGGAAAAAATAAATAAAAAAACCTCAGCTTGGATAGATGGGATGAAAGTATTACCATTTTTCGAAATGAATACGGGATTGTATGAAACGATCTTTTGTAATTGCTTCCTCCTGGGGATATCAAATGGAAACTACTGAAAATGGGATAATTCATTCAGGAAGATTAAAATGATTTTTAACAAAAGTTATATACTTTTCATCAGGATATAATCCAATTCGCACAGCACCTAATCATTGGGAATGAGATGCAAGTAAAATATTCTCTGTTGATGCGCTCATATCCTGTGTCCACAATTCTTTAGACCTAAGTTGCGTCGTATCACAGCAAAGCATAATTGCCAATTGAGATTTTTCTAACATTTTACCGTATGTAAAGTTTTGAGATAAGTCTTTTAAATCAGATTTGGACTGAATTACTAAAAAGTGCCAAGGATGTTGATTATGAGCAGAAGGTGCGGACATTCATGCTTTTAGAATATTCTTTATTATTTCTTCTGAAATTTTTTGGTCGGTATAAGATCTTATACTTTGGCGAGTATATATAGCGGTAAGAGCGTCCATTCTTTAAGTTTTAAAAGAATAAATAATTTATATTATGACAACGAAAACCCAACCAATAATGGTCGGGCTCGAATCTAGTATTTTAAATATCTAATTTTTTTTATTTACCATATTTTGCGTTTTCTCAAAGTTTTTCTTCTATTCTAAGAAGTTGGTTATATTTACATATCCTATCTGTCCTAGATGCAGATCCAGTCTTGATAAATCATGTATTCATAGCTACTGCCAAATCGGCGATAAAGGTATCTTCTGTTTCTCAAGACCTGTGAGATGAAATAGACCTCATTCAGTTTTTATGAGCCATATTTATTGCGTCCAAGGTTTCAGAAACTGTTCAGATTTGATTCAATTTTATAAGAATTGCGTTAGCCATCTTTTGTTCGATTCACATTTGAAGTCTAGAAATATTTGTTACGAAAAGATCATCTCAAACTAGCATAATCTTTGATCATAATTTAACCGTAATCTCCTTCCATCAGTCGAAGTCATCTTCATCCATACCATCTTCGATAGACATAATAGGATATTTGTTACATCGATCTTCATAGAGAGATATTAGTTCGCTAGAGGTTAAACTTCTAGATTCTCATTCAAGTTCATATTTACCATTTTTGTAAAATTCACTAGACGCAACATCAAGAGCTAAACTAATCTTGCCTGTGTATCAAGCTTTTTCTATAGCTTCTATAATTACCTGCAATGCTTCTTCGTTAGAACCAAGATTTGGGGCGAATCATCATTCATCTCATACTGATGTTGCAAGTCATTTTGCTTTTAGAATGGATTTTAGATTATGAAAGACCTCTGTTCATCGTCTCAATCATTCTCTAAAGGAAGGAGCTCAAATTGGAACTATCATAAACTCTTGAATATCTACATTATTGTCCGCGTGAGATCATCAATTTAGAATATTCATCATAGGATAAGGTAAAATGTGACCCTGTCCATCATTTAGATATTCGTAGATCCATTTGTTTTCTGACTTGGCACAAGCAACTACGAATGCCATAGATACTCATAGGATTGCATTTGCTCACAGAACTGATTTATTTGGAGTTCAGTCTAGATTTAATAAAGCCTGGTCTAATTCAAGATAAGAATTAAATTCTGATCCAACTATAGAATGCTTAATTGTAGTATTTACGTTTTCTACTGCTTTAAGAACTCATTTTCATAGATATCTAGACTTATCTTCATCTCTTAGCTCTAATGCTTCATGGATACCTGTAGATGCTCCTGATGGAACTATAGATCTTCCAATATTACCATTTGATAATGTAACTTCTACTTCCACTGTTGGATTTCATCTGGAATCCAATACTTCACGCGCAAAAACTGATTGAATTTTGTACATATGTTTTTTTAGTTGATAAAAAATATTCAGTGAACTTTTAATATTTCTTCATTTGTTTTCAAGTGAGATTTTGGAAAACGACTTGAAACGTCCTTTATTAATAATATAATCAGGTGTCTAATAAATTTTAATATGTAATTATGGAAAATGAAAAAAGCCTGAATATTATTTTTATTCGCTTGAACGCTATTGGTTTGAATAAGTTTTGCAAAAGAAAATATCGTAGCTTGTACAATGGAATATGCACCGGTATGTGCTGAAGTACAAGTACAATGTATCAAGGCACCCTGTCCTGCTATCAAGACAACATTTGGCAATAAATGCATGATGAATGCGAATCAATTAGCTAGGTTTTTGTACGAATGAGAATGTAAGGAAACAAAAAGTCCTTTAGAAAACACAAAATGGATACTTCAATCTTTCGACGATAAAATTGCAACTTGATCAACATTATCATTTGCAGATGGAAGAATGTCTGCTAAGATTTGTAATAATATGTCTGCGGACTATTCAATTGATTGAAATAAATTTGTAGTAGAAATGATGATGAGTACTAAGATGGCATGTATGTGAGAGGTGTCAGAATATGAAAAATATTTCGATCTATCTTGAGCTAGCTATGAACTATCAACTGATGGATGAAATCACATGGTGATAACTACTATAGATGGGCATAAATATCAGCGACAAAACACGTATCAAAACCCTTGAAAAGCCGGAATGGTCAATCCTGCATCTGTATTTTGTGCAGAAAATTCTGGAAATCTGGAGATATTAAGCTGAACAGGATGAGAATATGGTGTATGTAAATTTGTGGATGGATCTAAATGTGAAGAATGGAAATATTTTAGATGAGAATGTAAACCTGAATACAAAAAGATACATAACGTTTTCAATAAATATTTTGAAAAATATTTAAGTAAATTTCAAACATTTCAGGATAGAAAGAACTTTCTAGAAGAGTTTAAATCACAACTTCAATTAATTTCAAAATGAGCAAAATTATGATTGAAAAAAACCTATAATAAAATTATACAGGCTATAGAATTATATCGCTAAAAGATATTTATTATGGATAGTGTAATTATTGGACGTCTTAAAATTTTTTCTATATGGAAATGTTTTCTCTTTTGAGATGCCTAGTATTTAATTTATTTACTTGAAGACTGGAGTCATTAGTGTTCTAGTTAGTACTATCTGTCGAAATATCCAATGGGTCATTTCAATATTTTGCTTGTGTCTCCGAGTAAACCATTTTGGAAATATCTGCTATTACAGACTCTAATTTTGTTCGATCAAATCATCTAGTCATAACACAAAGAAGATATGGATGATTTGGATAATATACTATACCACAATCATGCAATTGTTTTTCTTCTCTACCGTTTGATCAGATTATACCACGTTCACCAAATTTATGAGAAACATTAATAGATTCTGGAACTCAAGCGACTAATCAGTTTTTAAATTTAATCTGATTTAATAGATTCAATGCTTTCTCGGAATCTTGTCTAGTTAGATACGATGAATTGAATAGTACCCTAAAAAATGAAGCATAATCGATAACTTTTACATTATTGTCGAAAGATCAGTTTTTGAATTCTGGGAATTGTATACCAACATCTGTAAATGTCTTTTGTAAATCTTCTATTGGTAAATTTTGCTCTAAAAAACTAGATGCATTATTGTCGGAATATATTATCATGTATTGTAATACCTGCCACAAAGTATATTCAATTCAATCTTTTAGTTGTTCTTCGGGTGGAATATTTTGTCTATAATTGCTAGCGTTTTGTGTTTTATGATACGTTACTTTTTGATCTAACATTCATGGTTGTTTCTCGGCATTCTTCATATATGCCAATAATATAGGTAATTTCATTAGACTAGCCGGAGAAAACTCTTCTTTTTCGTTGATACCAAACCATCATCAGTTATTTAAATTTCTATAATAGACTGATAAATGGGTAATATCTCACAATGATTTTTTGGATGAAATATAAGCATTTATTTGGTTTCATAAATTTATATTTTTATCACTCATAATAGAGCCTTTTAATTCTGTATAGTTTAGGGCTGGATTAGTAAATATAGAATTTGATCAGTCAAGAACCTTTTGCATAGAAGTATATGCAAAATAAGAAATTACAATCCCTACGATAAAAGACGATATGAGCATTAGTATAAGTTTTTTATTTGTGCAATTATTAAGTCCGTTTTTCATTGTCGATTGAACAGTTAAAAGAAGTGTATGCAGTTAAGATAGTATTCTAACTATGAATTTCAACTAATTGTTCAATGATTTTTTTATTCTATTCATTAGTGCATATCCAATTCAAACCTCTGGAAGAGATTGAATAAAAACGTTTTCTAGTCAGTCTTTGTCGCATTTGTGATATATGGAAAATAGATTATGAGCACAAGTAAGTAAATCCAATTCAGATCATAATTCAAAAACTTTTGCATTTGTTTGTATAATCTGATTATTGTTTTTCTCTAGAAATTCTCTTGTGGCTATAATTCATATTTTTTTTGAATTAGTTAATTTAATTTTTGATATTAGATCCTCGATAGAACTAAAAATCGCAACATTTGCATTGGGAGAGTAATGTTTGTATTTGTTTCATGGAGTAACCGCTGAAGGTTTCTGTCAATAATCGACAGCAATTCTGTAATCGAAAAGTATTTCCAAGTCTTCCTTCGTGATAAATCATGGTCTAGTGATTACAATTTTATTGTCCTCTACTCTAACTACTGTTGACTCTATTCAAACGAGACAATCTCATCAATCTATAATCATTGGAATAGTTTCTCAAAAATTATCATATACCATCTGAGCTGAAGTAGGGCTTGGTTTAGTAGAAATATTGGCACTAGGTGCTGCAATTGGAAAATTACAAATAGATAATAAAGAAAGAGCAATAGGATGGCTTGGTATTCTAATAGACATTAAAGGATGTCACGCTGTTATAGATAATGGAATGTTTTTTTTTGGTGGCAATAAAATAGTTATCGGTCAGGGCATTAATTTTTCTATAATTGCTTGTTCTATATCATTTGTAATATAAGCATATTCTGATATTTGTTCTTTTCTTGCAACGTGAGAAATTATTGGATTGTCTTGTGGTCTATTTTTAGTTTCGAAAATTTTTTGAATAGCTTTTTCATCTAAGGCATTTGCTCACAGGCCATAAACTGTTTCGGTTGGGAAAGCCAAAATATTTCAACTTAATAATATATCTTTGGCCTTTTGAAACACCTCTATAGTTGGTAGATATACATTTTTGTTTTTACTTATTTTTGACTGATCCATATTCTTTATTTATATTTTCAAAGATAATTTTTGATATACTTGATATTATGTTTTCTAAGTGTGGATAAGTATCTCATCTTGTCATGACACAAAGAAGATATGGATGGTTCGGGTAATATATTATACCACAATCATGTATCTGCTTTAAATCTCAATCGAATGCATATTCTCAAAATTTATGTGCGACTTTAATATCTGATGGAACTCAAGCGACTAATCAGTTTTTGAAATTAACCTGTGTTAATAACTGCAGTGCATATTCAGAATCCTTTTTGTTTAGGTAGGATGAATTGAAAAGTATCCTAAAAAATGAAGCATAATCAATTACTTCTATTTGATTGAATAGAGACTGATTGATTCATAGATTTGTATATGTCTTTGCAAATCGATTTTGTCATAAAACTTTCCACAATATCTGAGTGGCATTATTATCTGAGTACTTTATCATATATTCCAATAGTTGTTTAATTGTATATGTTTTATCACTTTCTACTTGATATTCTGGTTTATAGTGTACATTATAGTCAATTGTTGGTATAGAGTACTTCACGTTTTGTCATAGGAATCCCTGCTCAACCTCAGATCTTTTTAATACAGATATGAGAGTAGGAACCTTGGTTAAGCTGGCTGGTGTGAATACTTCTTTTTCATTTAGACCAAACCAATATCCATTATTTAGGTCCTCAAAGTAAACCGAAACATGATTAACCCCTGAATTTAATAATTTTTTTTCTATAAGGCTTTGTAGTCAGGGTTTTAGGTTAATATTTCTGAAATCTTGCAGAACACGTGATTGCTTACAACTTAATAATGGTGAAATAAATTTGTAGCTACTTTCTGACTGCAGAAAAAATTCTTTTCACTTACCATAAATATATCATAATCAAAATATAATAATTATAACGATTATAGAAATGATTATATCCTTTGTGCTATCTTTTATGTTTTTCATCTGTCAAAAAAAATTACAATAAAAAAAATATAAAATTAATCACGCTGTGTATAATTAATACAAATTATATTTCAATGAATTATTTAGCAAACTATCTACTAATTATTTTTAGCTATTATTAATTAATTCAAATCAACCTGATTGGATATCTCGCAGTTTTTTGTATGTTCATTTGTTTTTCATTAGAAGTTCTTTGTGGGTTCAGTCTTCTATAACCTTTCAGTTTTCCATAACAATTATCCTATCCATTTTCATAATGGTAGAAAGTCTATGTGCTATAATTATTGCGGTTTTGTTTTTTAATACTTCGTCCATGGCCTGCTGAATTAATTTTTCTGATTCAGAATCAAGACTAGAAGTGGCCTCATCCAGGACTAAAATTCTTTTGTTTTCCAAAATGGCTCTAGCTATTGCAACCCTTTGTCTCTCTCATCAGGATAATTTAATTCCTCTTTCTCAGACCAATGTATCGTATCAACTTTGGAAGTTTGATATAAACTCATGACATTTTGCCATCTTGGATGCCGCAATAATTTCTGACTCTGTAGCCTTGGGATTTCAATATGAAATATTATCTCTGATGGTCCTATGAAAAAGTATTGGATCTTGGGGGACTAATGAAATCTCGTTTCTAAGTGAATCTTGAGATACCAATGAAATGTCTTGTCAGTCTATCGATATAGAACCCGACTGAATATCAAAAAATCTGAATAATAATTTTACTATACTAGTTTTTCATGATCCAGATTGTCATACTAAAGCAATTTTTTCTCATGGTTTGATTTTGAAATTTAAATTTTCAAATATAAGACTTTCCTTTTCGTAGCAGAAGGTAACGTCAGCAAATTCTATCTTTCATGATGAGATAGTTAGCTTCTTATCGCTTGTATCTGAAACTTCATGCGGTGCATCAAGTATTTCTAGCATTTCTGCTGACTCACTAAATCATTTGTATAGATGTCTAAATATATTTCACATCATTCGCAATTGATCTATAAGTCTGAGCAAATATATTTGTAAGAGTACAAAAAATCAGATTGTAACAATATCGTTTGATCGGAAACTGAGTGCCATATAAAAAATTATAAATTCTAGCATTACCATCAGCATTCAGGTTATTGTTCGTATAAGCATTGATCTATATCGTTTTGTTTTAGTAGTCTTAGTCCAGATATTTATCATATCATTAAATTTGGAGTATTCCCTTTGTATACTTCAGAATATTTTTATGTTAAAATTATTGGTAATAGTATCTGATAATATTCATGAAATTTTGGAATCCTCTTCATTGGCCTTGATTTCATATGGATAATTTCGTTTGTATAAAAAATATTGCACAAGACAATAAACTATAAATCGAATAAATATGGCTAGGGAAATCTTCCAATCCTCTCTTCATAGAACGATAAGAATAAAAACAAGATTGAATAATATAGGACTAATTTCGAATGTTAGAGTATCTGTGATATTATCATAAGCTCATACAAACTTATTTATTTTTTTGATAAGAGATCAGGTGAAATTATTTGAAAAAAATCTGTAAGAATGCTTATGGACATGAGAAAAACATTCCAAATAAATCTTTCTCATTATATTTGTGGACATGCTTATAATCATATAATCAGATATTCTATACATAAGGACGTTGACTATTTTTATCCAAAGAATGATAAACAATATAGATATAGTTACTGGCAATACTTGAGATTTATCTCATCATGTAAAACCCGAAATAAGATCTACTATTTTTTTGAAATAAAGTCATGGCATAAGTCATGTAATTACGATAAGAACTCTTCATATGCTCAGGGGAATAAAATATTTTTTCTCTGTCATATATTTAGTTCGAAAATATCATAATACTCTCTTTGGTTGGATATTAATCTTTGTTTCTTGCTGTTGCATAATTTTTTATTCAAATTTAAATTATTATAAAAAAAAATTGCTAAATTTTTTGGATTATAAAAAATATAATCTGATAAGATAGACGACTTAGATTGGCAATTGTGACAATTCTTTTAAATAATGTTGTGTTTTGGATTTAGATAAGAGAAACTCAAGTCATTTCTGTTGGTTTCTGGATTCACATAACAGCCAATACTGTGGGAGCTACATCTGCCAGTCAACCTAAATCTTTTGTTTTTTGGACTTTTCAGTCGATGATATATCGAAACGGTACTAAATTGGTAGTATGAGCCGTTTTGGGATTTTCTGGAGTTCACATTTCTTCGCAATTCCCATGATCTGCTGTGATTAGTAAATCATATTTGTTTTCTGAACAAAAAGAAATAATTTGTCATGTTAGTTGATCTATTTTTTCCACTGCACGAATTACAGCTGGCATAATACCAGTATGTCAAATCATATCTCAGTTTGCAAAATTTATAATTAGGAAGTCGTTTCATTCATGATGTTCGATAAGTTGGTCATAAATTTCTTGAGCTGACATTTCTGGATCCAAATCATAAGTGGCTACTTTGTGACTAGGGACTAAAATATCTTTTTCTCAGTAATACACGATTTGTTTATTTCAATTGAAAAACTTGGTAACATGTGCAAATTTTTCGGTTTCTGCTATGTGCAACTGTTGATAGTCATTATTTGCTATTACTTCTCAAAGGGTATTTGTAATGTTTTTTTCTGGCAATATAACTGGTCAATCGTATTCTGGATAATAACGAGTCATAGTAGACAGATATGTATTTGTGATTTGTTTTGTGATAAAATGCTTACTTCGTTTTGGGTATTCATATTTTAGGTCTGGATGCATGGAAACCATAAGAGCCTGAGTCATTTGTCTTGCTCTATCTGATCTAAAATTTAGAAAAATAATAGAATCTCAAGAGCAAATCTGGTCGTATCAAACAAAGCTTATTGGTTCAAGGAACTCGTCCATTATACCCTTTTCATAAGATTTAGCTATATACTCGCTTGGGGTATCGCTAGTTTGGAATTGACTAAATATAATCTCATCATAGGACTTCTGGATTCTATCTCGGTTATTGTCTCTATCCATGCCGAAATACCTACCAGACAATGATGCTATTTGTACATTGGGAAACTCTTGTAGTTTTTTTTCAAATTCTTGCATAAGTCACAGCAATGAATTGGGAGCTAAATCTCTTCCATCTCAAAAAAGATGGAGAAAAATATTTATATCAGACGGAACCAATTTAAGTATTTTTTCTAAATGCGAATCCATAGAATGAACTCCTCCTGGACCGAAAAGTTGGAGTAAATGTAAACTAGAACCATTTTTTTGACAATGTTCGATTGCTCATTTATATCACTCTAGGTTAACAAAACTACCATCATCTAGCCTATCCTCAATTTCTACCAGGCTTTGTTTGTTTATTCTTCAAATACCTATAGTCATATGCCCAACTTCAGAATTTCACATCTGGCCAGCTGGCAATCAAACTGCCCTACCTGAGGCATCAAGTTGTGTATAAAGTTGAGGGAATAGATTATCAAAAGTAGGAGTATTTGCTTGCAGTATTGCATTTTCTTCGGGAGTTTTTTTATTTATACCAAATCAATCTAAAATCAAAAGTACTACCTTTTTCATATTATATAATTATTCATAATTAAATGTATTAATTAGTTATGAATTATAATCTTTATATGTTTTATTGCAACCATAAAAATACAGAATCTTTTGACAAATAGTACAAGTTTAGGTATAATTGAAGTATATGTATATTAGGAATATGAACCCGGATAGTTAATTTAAAAACAGGAATTGGATTTATTTTATAATTTATATTTTTGTATTATGGTACCCGAAACAAAGGTTTTTCAAGGGGTTGAATGTGACTACAGTCAGATTAGAGATATTTTATTGGATATGATGATAGAAAAATGATCTTCTGACATGTATCTGACAGTATGAGAGCCTCCATGTATGAGGATAGATTCTGATGTCGTAAGATTAGAAAACCTTGATAGAATGGACACAGAAACGATTTGAAATATAGCCGCGTCATTTTTGACCTCTGAGGAAGAAGAACTTTTCTTTTCAAATCGAGATGTAGATTTCTGACGATGATATAAAGATAGACGTTTTAGATTGAACATATCAAAACAACAAAGAAATACTATGATAGTAATTAGACTGCTATCTGCCAAAATACCAACAATAGAAGAAATCTGATTGCCTGATTTTTTTAAGGATATAATTAAGAAAAAGGGAGGAATAATATTATTGGCAGGGCCAACATGATCGGGTAAATCTACAACTTTAGCGGCGCTGATACAAGAGATAAACAAGACTGAAAATAAACATATAATCACGATCGAAGATCCTATAGAATATGTATTTAAACCAGATAAATGTATCGTGGAACAAAAACAATTATGAACTGATGTTGTGAGCTTTCCTAGGGCATTGAAATCATGTTTGAGACAAAACCCTGATGTAATATTATTTGGAGAGATGAGAGATTCAGAAAGTATAAAATACGCTATTACATTAGCAGAAACATGACATTTAGTAATGTCTACAATCCACTCAAAATCATCCTCACAGACCATAAGTAAAATAGTAGATAGTTTCCCTGCTGGACAACAAGATCAGATTAGATTACAATTATCTGAAAGTTTGATTGCTGTAGTTTCACAGAGATTGATTAGGAAAAAGAATTGATGATGATTTGTGGTAGCTTTGGAAATTATGATGAATAATACTGCTATAGGAAATGTAATTAGAAAAAATGAGATAGAACAAATAAACAACGTATTGCAAACAAATAAAAAATATTGAATGCAAACATTGGAAGAACATTTGATTGATTTAGTACTTAGAGATGAAATCGACTTGGAAGATGCGCTAAGAAATGCAAACGATCCTAATTATATAGTGAATGACTTAAAAACTAGGAGAAATTTCTCTGTAGAGTAGAGATCTAAGATCTAATTTTTTGCAAGGCTAGACCTAGTTTGTCTAGCTTTTTTTTGATTTTGAAAATAATACTGAATAAATAGAAAATTTAATCTTCGAAAGATACATGAATTCAGACAGCACGTTGCAACTCTTCTATCATAATACTTGCATAAGAACCTGATGGCAATCAAAAATTTAATAATATATCATCACCTTGATAGCTTATTTTTACTTTTTGTGGAAAAACCCAAACTGGCCTTCTAATACCGAATATTTTATATTCCTTACATAGATTTAAACTCTGTGTATTTATTTGTTGTAGATCCAATAATGCCTTTTCTTTGATTCATGAAGCAGTTGATACTTGGGCCAATAATAGATTATATCATATAACTGGAGAGGTAACCATCATGGTTTCCTCGTCAAAAGGAAGT
>JAYSML010000099.1:0-15096 GCA_043724745.1 bacterium | reverse complement strand
GATAAAATTGTCGAGGCAATAAGAAAGATTAGTGTGTAGTTTTTTTATAATAGAAGCTTCTAGTTTGTGCGTTTTTTTATTATACTTGACATTTTGTATTAAATGTGTAATATTCTTGTTGTAAAAATAAAAATTAATACTAACTAAAAAATAAGGAGATCTTTAAAATGCAAAACTTATTAGGATTTTGGGCTGAAATGTCCTTTTTGGGTAGGATAGAATTTGTGTTTTTTTAGGAGCTATGTTCTTCTATATTAGACATATGATTCTGAACTCTAAATTTACACCACACCCAGTGGCTTTTGGAATATGGCTTGTTGCAGATGTAGTAAATTATATTACATATGTTAGCTTTTCAAAATATTGGATTGGACCTCTAATTATGCCTGTTGGGGCAGCAACTGTTGTTTTATGGGGAACTATAAAACTTATTATTGCAAAGCATAAAAAAACTAAAACTGAAAAAATTGAATTTGGATTTACTGATTGGTTCGCCATAGTAGTTTCTGTCATTAGTTTGGGTGTGTATTTTATTACTGGTAATGGAAAACTTTCCAATATTATGATACAAGTCATTGTTTTTATGGGATTTGTGCCATTGGTTGTTAATCTTATAAAAAGTAAGCGAACAAATGAACCGACTTTATCATGGATTTTGTTCTGTGTTGGTTGGTTGATTACTTGTATTGATACAATGATGGGCTACAAATCTCTAATTGAACTAATATATCCTGTAATCAATGGATTAATTGGTTGTCTGATTGTGTTGGGAATTATTATTTATAACAAAAAACTGAAAATTAAAAATTCAAGTCTTTTGTCAAAAATAACAATGGAGTGGGCTCTTACTCTTTCGTCTCTAGGTATGGCAATGTGTGTTTTGTTGGCTGTATTGGACGTGTATTTAATTAATATTGTTATCCAGTGTTTATTGATTGCAACTATGATTTTTGTCTGGATTATTGCTGTTAAAAACAAAAAACGACAAAAAATCAAAACTTAATTTTTTAAAGCTATTTATTGTTAAAAAGCAGTTTGGGTTTCCCCAGACTGTTTTTCGTTTAACGAAAAAATATTTATTCTATCTCATTATATTTTGGGAAGAATGAGTATACAATATTGTAAAAAGATCAGATTACTTTATCTAGTCATTTTTCTTGATCTAACATTCTTTCGGTCAAAATTCATTCTAGTTTAAACATTTCTTGTTCTACTTGTTTTCATGTTTTCTGAAAAATATCTGCAGATGCATGTATACCAAATTCATTTAAATTTCTAAAGGTCCAGAAAAGATCATCTTGGTTATCACAAAATCTTTTGAATAGTTGTCCTCATTTAGTTTTGGTAAGTCAGGCTACTTTTTCTTTTACATAATTATTTATAATTTCTTTGATTTCCGTCTTCTGATCTATTGGCAGTCATTTGAAAAATTGTCCGTAGACTTCGTGGTGTTCTAATTCTGATAGGTAAGGGATGTAATTTTTTTTTTCTTCAAGATTTCTGATCAAATTACTGATCTGTTGGATTTCGTTTTCTGTCATGGTAGATTGTGAGATATAATATATAAAGGTTATTTACTTGTATTTTTTAACCGAAATGTTTTAATTAATCAGAGTGATACGGTAGATAGTAGGAATCCAATTGTGGGTACGATTGCGTTTATCAGTGGTCTAGAAATGTCTGCGAAGTAGAAGAATATTACGATGGTGAAATAAGTAAGTAGGGCAATAATTAGTTTTCTAGCAAGACTTGTTTCTCGTCTTTTGTCGTTTTCTACACGAGCATTTCTTTCCTTGATTTTCTGGATTTCTTCCATTAATTTATCAGAATTTTCCATGATGATGGATTATTATCTAAAGTCTATTCAATCAATAAAGAATCATCAGTTGAATGTGTCTTTTTTTACTTTTCATATTATATTTAGTGTTCCATTTGATTTTATAAGTTCTCATACATCGTTTTCCATTTCTCATTTTCATCGAAACATTGAAACTAATTTAATATCTAATATGCTTCAATGTAATTTTAGATGACTTCATCAATTTTTTCAGACTCTTTCTATTTTATTTATTAGGACATCTTCTATTAGAAAGACTGGTTCTTGATTTCATTCTCCGAATGGGGCAAGCTTTTCTATACTTTCTATAGCATCTGTTCATCGTTCATCGTGATGTATTTTTGTATCTATTTTGATTGTTTTTTCCAGATCAGATTCTTTGATTTTTTCATTACAATAATCTTTGAAAATCTGAAGTACTTCATCGAAGTGTTGTATTGTAGTGCTAAGTCCTCATGCTCATCTGTGTCAGCCAAACCTTAATAAAACTGGGGCTGCTTGTCATATCATTTCTATGACATTGAAATAAGATGGTCATCTAAGCGATGCTACAATAATTCATCTTTCTATGTCTATCTTGGCTACGATGGATGGTTTGTTATATTTTTCACAAACTCTTCAGGCTACAATTCAAACTATTCATTCATGGATATCCTCACTAGAAACTATCATAATTTTTTGTTCATGATCTATTTGTTTCTCTGCCAATTTGAATGATGCTTCCTGCATTTTCCTTCTTTCGGTATTTATTTCTTCTATCTTTTGTAAGTGTAATAATTGTTTGTCTCAGGAATAAAGTAGAGCATTTAGACTTTGATATGGAGATTCAATTCTTCAGCTGGCATTTATTCTGGGTCAGATAATATATCAGATATGGAAGGTATCTACATTATCTTTTAGGTTTAGAAAATTTAGAAATCATCTTAATGAGCTTGGAATTTTATCGTTGTATTTATTTATGAGTTCTAGTCATTTTTTTACTATTACTCTATTTTCGTTGATAAGTGGTACTACATCTGCTACAGTTCATATAGCGACTATAGGTAGGAAGTAGTTAAATATTTCAGTTTTTTTTTCTTTGCTGAAGTTAGATTTTTCCATAATGGCAGCGGCCAATTTGAATGCAACTCCAACTCAGGCTAAACCTTTGAAAGGGTAGTTAGGGGAAACTTGTGGATTGATGACTGCAAGTGCTTCAGGTATGGAGGCTAGATCTTTGTGGTGATCTGTGATGATAAGATCTATTCAAATTTCCTTGGCATGCAATGCTTCTTGTATGGAAGTGATTCCATTATCGACTGTGATAATTAGTGAAACTCATTTCTTTTTGATCTCATCTATATGTTGGCATTTGATACCATAACCTTCTTTGATTCTATCTGGATATTGGATACTCACTTTTTTGTAGCCCAAAAATTTTGTTAGAAATTTATATATTAGATAGCTAGATGTTACTCCGTCTACGTCATAATCTCAGAATACCATAATTTTTTCCTCGTTTTTCAATGCCTTGAGAATTCTTTCTACTCATTTATCCATATCGTTTAGTAAGAATGGATCTGTTCGATAGTCGTTAAATTTTGGATTCAAAAAAGAATCGATATTATCATCGATGCCTCTCACTTTAAAAAGTCTGGTTAATAGATCTTCTTTTGGATTATCGTATTGGATTGTTAGGTTCATAATTATATTTATTTTATTAAGTTGTTTTTCTTTACGGGGTTGAGTGTACGATTTAGAAATGAAAAATCAAAAGAAAATACTTATAATAAACTCTTTTTTGTAGAGAATCCTTATTTTTGACTTTTCTCTTTTGCAATCCAAATATATATTAAAAATGCTGGTACTATAAATGGGAAGATTCCATAAAAGGTATCACTAACAGAATGTGATTTGCTGTCTATAAATATGAATATATGTATGCAAAATGCTAATAAAGCAAGCACAATAATAAATCCTTGCCATGAGGTTGGTTTGTAAAGTAAGCCAATTTTTCTAAACCATAAATTTTTCATTGGAATCAAGGTTATAAATCAAATTTGATATTATTTATAAATTAGTTGACCAACTATTTATGAAACCACAAAATGCTTGGTTGAATATTATACAAACTATAAAGTAATTCAATATTATCTAGTCTTGATAAAAGACGAAATATACGTACACTACAATTTAGGTTTATATTTCACAAAAAAATATGAAAAAAATCCTTTTGTCGGCGCTTTTGATATTATTTCCTTTGTCTATATATGCTTATAATCCGAGTGTTTCGGATACAAATCAAATTAATGCACTAAAATCACAAATAAATCAGGTTGCTACTTGAGCTAAGGATAAACGAGATTTCTATACTCAGCTTAGGATTTTGAAGGAGAGTTTTTCTTCTAATGAAAAACTATCTTATTATCTAGATCAGATAGCCAGTGATATGATAAATCAGATACATGTGGAAAAAGATAAAGTGAAAGCTGAAAATATACAGTATAAAAAAGATTTCTTGACTCAATATATGAGTGGGATTTCTACAGAAATAACAACTCCGGATAGTTGTATAGGTCGATATCAGACTTTGGATGCGATGAGTTATGTGAATAATTATCCGACAGCTTTGCTTATGGCGACTTGGTTTAGAGAAAGTACTTGTGGTTATTATTTACCGAAAAATGGAGATGGACCATTTCAGATAGTTAGTAAGGATTATGGAACTGGACAAATAAGTGAGGATATATTTTGGAAGGCAAGTCAGGATTACATAGATTTTTCCAAAAATAAATATGCTATGTACAAAAGTAAATTAAATCTAAATTTGACTTACACTGGATTTGATTATACATGAGTGGTTTCTCATGCTGCACTATACAATGGTGGATATCTGTCTGGATGAATTGTATTGCCAGTGAATCCTCATTATGTTTTCGATGGATATGGAGTGGATTATTCATGAGCTAGTAGATATGGACTGTTTCCAAAATTTTTGAAATTACTTGAACGAGAGGTAAATAATTAATTTTATATTCTAGGGCTTTGTAATGGTTGTTTACGATAAATTAATTAGAGATGGAATACTTGATAGAATCCAATCCGAATGAAAGGAAGCTAAATATCATATCGCTGAGATAGAAGAATATGAAAGGAGACTTTTAGATAAGCTACTAGAGGAATCTAAGGAATTACAAGTAGCAGAAAATATTGAAGAAAGAAAAAAAGAATTGGGTGACGTATTGGAGGTGATAGAAGCTATAGTAGATCATTTCTGATTTGATATGGAAGAAATTCAAAAAATAAAAAAAGAAAAATATATAAAATCATGATGATTTGCTAAAAAAATTATTTTGGAGGGGGTTTTATAAACTTTAATTTAGAAAAAAATATGGTAAAGAAAAAAGAAATAGAATTAAGTACAGATTCACGAATCGTTTTGGAGTGAGTGAAAACTCATAATCTAAAAGATATCGATGTAACTATACCAAAAAATAAATTGATTACAATTACCTGAGTTTCTGGTTCTGGAAAATCGTCTTTGGCTTTCGATACGATATATAAGGAAGGTCAGTTTAGATACATTGAATCTCTAAGCAGTTATCTTAGGCAGTTTTTCAATATGTGAGCTAGGCCCGAAATCCAATATTGTAGTGGGCTTTCTCCGGCTATAGCAATAGAGCAAAATAAAAGAGTCTGAAATTCTAGAAGTTCAGTTTGAACTTTGACTGAAATAGATGATTATCTTAGATTATTATTTGCTAAACTTGGAGATAGTTATTGTCGAAGTTGTGGTAGAGAAATCAAACCCGAAAATGTAGATAATATAATGAATGAAATTAAAAAAGATTATATGAATCAAAAAATATTTATTTTGCAGGAAACAAGTGTATTTCAAGATAAAGAGGAGCTACTTACATTTGTGAAAAAAAATAGAAATAAGGTAGAGAAGTGAAAGGGGTTTACTCGTTATCTATTAGTTCCTAAGCCACAAGATGAAAGTTCATTAGATCAAAAAAATGATAAAAAAAAGTCAAAGGCTTGATGAGGTGATGAGACTTCTTTGGCTCCGATTGAATATTTCTATCTGGAAACTCCAAATGTGCCAAATAATTATTTTCCTATTTATTCTTATGGTATTTATGATCGTGTGACAGTGCAAGAGGATAGATTGCCTAGACTAAAAGAAGATATAGTGAAAATATTATCTGAGGCGAAGAAATTCGGAATATATAGGACTGAAAACAAAAAAAAGTCTGATGAAATAAAACGATTTACTGATAAAATGTATTGTCCGACTTGTAATATTACATATCCTGAATTTACCCCACAGCATTTCTCACCAAATCGTCAGGAATGAGCATGTGAAGTTTGTCATGGAATATGAGAAGTTTTGCAGGTGGATTTCGATAAAATATTGGATCCAAGTAGTCCTTATGCGAAGGCAATACTTCCTTGGAGAGACTCTAATTTTGGACAGATGTTGTTAGTTAAGTTAGCTCAAAAATATAGTATAGATGATGATAGAAAATGGAAAGATTTGCCTGAATGGTTTCAGCATGTAGTACTTTTTGGGGATAATGAATTGCTTAGAATAAATTCGTGATGAAAGTATCTTAGTATGTACTACAAATGAATAGAAGAGGTAATAAAAGATCAGTATGCAAAAGGTATTTTGACTGTTGATTTTCAAGCTATGCTTGATATGAGGCCTTGTTCAGAGTGTGAAGGTAGAAGATTGAAAAAAGATAGTTTGAATGTATTCCTTGATATAAAACGCGCAAAAAAGAAATTGGATAAATGAGTGAAAGAAATAAAATCATGAAGTAGTAAAAAATGAAAAAGTCAGAATGAAGATATTATTGCAATTGTAGATTCTGAGCCTGTGTCTAAATTTAATATTGCAGATCTGCAAAAAAAATCTCTATCAGAATTATTTGAATTTTTGGATATTTATCAGAAGTCTTCGGTGAGAGATAAAATATTGGTTCATAGAATTTTAACTCCGTTGTGTGATAGAGTAAAAACTATTGCTGATTTGTGATTGGGATATCTTAGTTTGTATAGGCCTATCGATACTTTATCCGGATGAGAAATCCAAAGGTTGAGATTAGCTAAGCAATTGGGAAATAAACTTACAGGGATAATTTATGTATTGGATGAACCTACTATTTGATTGGATACTAGAGAAATAAAAAGAGCAATAGAGGCAATCAAAAGACTGAGAGAAATCTGAAATACAATTATAGTAGTGGAGCATAATGATGAATTTATCAAGGCATCTGATTGGGTTGTGGAAATTTGACCTGGAGCAGGTGATTTTGGTGGCAAGGTAATGTTTAATTGACCTTATGATGATTTTCTAGAATCTTGAACTTTGACTGCTCAATATATCACTGGTAAGAAAAAAATAAAAATAAATTTTGAACATAAGCCATCCAATAATTATATTACCATAAAAAAAGCATCTAAATATAATTTGAAAAGTATCGATGCAAAGATTCGCTTATGAACATTTACTGTGCTTACATGACCTTCTGGAGCAGGTAAAACAACTTTGATGTATACTACATTATATAGGTTTTTGAATGAAAAAGAAAAATTTATCCAGAGTCATATAAGGTTACAATTACTAAAAAAATGACGAGATCGACAACAAATTTTAATTGCTCCGGTAATGCAAAAAGAAATATATGAAAACTATAAAAACATTGCCTTGCAGGAATTTTATAATGACCTAAGTGTAGAAACTATAAAATGATATGAAGATATAAAGAATGTAATATATGTTAACCAATCAAGTATATGAAAAACACCTAGATCTTGTCCTGCTACTTTCGTAAGTATTTTTGATAAAATCAGAGATTTGTATGCAGGTACGACTGATGCTAAATATTTATGATTTCGTTCAGGTAGTTTTTCTTTTAATTCTCAGAAATGAGCATGTCCTGCTTGTCAATGATATGGTTACAAGAAAGTAGAACTTCAATTTTTGCCTGATACTTATGTTCCTTGTGAACTTTGTGATAGCAAAAGATACAAACCTGAAATTTTAACTATTAAGCGACGTTGAAAGGGTATAGATGAAGTGCTAGATATGTATATCTCAGACGCCTTGGATTTTTTCTCAGAGATAGATCATATAAAAGAAGAATTACAATTGATGGTAGATATATGACTTGGATATCTAAAAATGTGACAGCCTGCGCATACTTTATCTGGATGAGAAAGTCAGAGATTAAAATTAGTTAAACATTTCTTGAAATCATACAAATGACATACTATGTATTTTTTGGATGAGCCAACTGTAGGATTACATTCTGCTGATATAGAAAAACTACTTCTTGTAATCAAAAAGTTTCTAGATAAGTGAGATACGATACTTATGATAGAACATGATGAAGAAATTTTGAAATTCGCTGATGATATTATTAGACTTGATGATGGTGCAATTACAAAGTAGATGACTGTAAAAGTCTAGTCTGGTTTTCTACTATGGTTTTTTCTACCATATCATCTATATTACCAGCCATAAGAGATGGGATATTTGATCGTGATTCATGTATACGATGATCTGTTACTCTATCTTGTGGGAAATTGTAGGTTCTAATTTTTTCGGATCTATCTCATGTTCATATTTGGTTTCATCTGGTAGATTTTTCTTGTGCCATCTTTTTGTCTGACTCTATCTGATATAGTCTAGTTTTCAATACTGCGAAAGCTCTTTCTTTATTTTGCAATTGGGATTTTGAATCGCCGATATTTACTATCAATCCACTAGGTTTGTGGTGAATCCTTACTCAGGTTTGGTTTTTGTTTGCATTTTGTCATCAGGCGGATGATGCTGCATAGGTATCCATTTCAATATCCTTGGGGTCAATTACTATATCTACATCTTCTGCTTCTGGCATGATGGCTACTGTGACTGTGGATGTATGTACTCTTCATTGAGATTCAGTATCAGGTATTCTTTGTACTCTATGTACTCAGCTTTCAAATTTCATTATGGAATAAACTTGTGTTCATGATATTTTTACCATAACGAATTTTACTCCTCATATGTCGGATAATTGTTCTTCTACGATTTCTGGTTTTCGTCATTTTTTTTGAGCGAAGGCTAGGTACATTTTCAATAGTTCTGCACCAAATAATCAAGCCTCATCACCACCGGCAGCAGGTCTGATTTCTAGGTAGATATCTTTGTCATCATTTGGATCTTTTGGCAAAAGTGCTACTTTGATCTTCTTATCTAATTCTAATATTTTATTTTCAGCCTCTTCTAGTTCCTCTTTAGCCATTTCTATCATTTCTGGATCTGATTCTTTATTTAAGATTTCTTTAGCTTCATTGATTTGTCAGTCAAATTTTTTGTATTCTTGTGATAGGTCGTAGATTTCTTGTATTGAGGAAAGCTCTTTGCTTATGGCTATGGATTTTTGCATATCGTTTGCTATATCTGGATCCATCATTTGCTCTCTGAGTTCTTTGTATTTAGTCTCTATATGTACTAGTTTATCTAACATCTGGGATTAGTGAAAAACTAAAAGTTAACAGTGAATAATTTTTTTATTTATTTCCTTCATTTTTAGTTGATTTCAGCTAATAGAAAATTTGACCGAACATAGTAAATAATATATTGAAAATAGAGGAGCTAACAGTTCATAGAAAATTTCATACTATACTACTTCATGGTCATAATATTAAAATTAAGAAAAAAATCGATATATATAATGTGTATTTTTCTATAAATTCTCATGCTTTATGTCGAAACATTTTAATAAGTCTAAATCCATCCAATGGTGGAATCGGAATCATATTAAAAACTGCGAGTGTGATATTTATAAACGAAAAGCTCATCCAAAAATTTATCATTGCGTCAGTATTTCCTGTTATTATTCATTCTATTCAAATGTTTGATGTTTTTGTATATATTAGAATTACCAATATTCAAATTATTGCCAATACTAGATTTGTTGCCGGTCATGCTAGTGCAACAATTAATTCTCATTGTCTAGGTCTTTTATAATACATTGGATTGATTTGAACTGGTTTTCATCGTCAGAAATGTATTAGGAAAATCATGAGAAATCAGACTGGATCTATATGTCTGAGTGGATTTGGAGTTAGTCTGTTTTGTAATTTAGGAGTAGGATCTCATAAGCTATATGAGGTGTATGCGTGAGCATATTCGTGCAGTCATATAGAGACGGCCAATATAATTGCTAATTGTATTATTTCGAAGATGTTGTTCATGTTCATGTCTTAGGTAAATTGTCTCATTTTATGTTTTTATACAAAAAGTTGTAGAAGTTTTTTATGTTTAGAATTGCTTTACCATCTATATGAATGTTCTTTACCAAATTGATATTGTGATATATAGTTTTTCTTCGATTATATTCGTTTAGATTGTTTGTATTGCTTCATGATAATCATAAGGCTTTTGCAATGTCAGGCTTTATATTGACGCTAGAAATAGCCTTTCATAGAATAACTACAGGCATATCTTTAGATATTATTTCGTTCATTTGAGAAAGAGTCTTTGGATTGCTTTTATCTAGGTATTCTTTGAATAGTGTATTTATCTTTAAATTTTGGTATTGAGATGGGTTTATGTTTGCTTTGTCTGTGATAAATATCTTACTTAAATCTTTTTGTAGTCATAAATTTATTGCACTGATAAGTATGTCATAGTCTCACATGTTCAGACTTCATTCTACTTCTTCAGGCGTACTAAGTGGTATAAATTCAAAATACTGACTTATTTCGGCTTTTTGAAAAATTGATTTCAATTCATTTACAATAAATGAATATGTTTCATTATTGAAATAAATTACCTTAAGCTTGTTAATTACTCACTCATTATTTTTAGATTCTTTGATATAGTATACATTGATGGATGCTAATTTTATTCTAGTGTTTTTATCATATCAGTATACTGAGTATTTATTTAATCATGTTAATAGAGATTTTTGTTTCTCGCTTAAATTAAATGTAAGTTTATTGTTTTTGGCATCATAATTTGTATTTATTGTTTTCCCATTTATATCGGCTATTATTTTAGAATATTTATTGCTAAGAGAGGCCTCTAAGGTCTGTTCTGGTGCTTCTGTAAAATATACAAATTTTTCTTCTTCAGATTTTAAACTTATTTGTTTTGGTAATTGCTTAACTTGTATTTCAAGTAATTCGGCTTTTGTTATTTCTCAGCTAGATGTAGCACGATTTAAAAAATCTTGTATGTTTAATCATGTAGATAGAAATTGATCAAATACTCAATCGTTATTTTTCTGTACATAGCCGACATAGTCTCATGTGTAGAAATTGTGTTTGATAAGTCATCCAAGTACTCTTCTAGTTCTTATATTTAGTTTCTCTGAATTTGTATTGAAGAATACGGTTACTAGTTTATTTGTTAGAACTGGTATTTTATCGTATCATTTAAGATTTGGTCATTCATATACGTCGATGATGGAACCATTTCACATTTCGATTGTTTTTTTTAAATTTTCAAACGATAGTGTGTTTTTGATCTGATAAAAATTTAAATATGAGTCTTCACAATTTACTAAATTGAAAATCAAGCTATGCGGATCCTTTGTTTGAGACATTAGATTAGCACAATTTGTATATACAGGTTGGGTACCAAAGAAGTTTTTGTAGTCCTCTAGTGTGTAATTAGATAAGATATGCTTTGGTAATATGTAATTCATAAAAAACAATATATTATCCTGACTTTTGTTTGGAAATTTTACATTTATTTTACCTGATTCATCTCTAGATATTACTATATCTGAATATCATTTTAATCATTCAAGATTTCGTTTATTCTCTTTGAGAATATCATTATAGGTAAAAAACAAATCTTCGTTTGTAATTGGTGTTCCGTCTGACCGAATTAGGTTTGGATTTACTTTTATTGTATAGTTTTTGCTATCATTAGATCGTACCTTACACATATCTTGTACTATATCTCGATTTTTTGATCAAGAATTGTAGGAGTATTTGATACATGAATTAAATAGTAGTCACTGATAAAACTGTCACTGAGAATCATCACGTAGATAGGGCAAATAAGAGGTACTTTCAAATATTCATTCTACGAAAGTTCATCATTTTGTGCTTATATCTTTTGAAAAGTTTCGTACGTATTTATATACGATTTGTATACTTATTAGTATCCATAAAATTATAGATATGAAAAAAATGTACCTAGCAAATCTTTTGGTAATAGATAAGTATTTTTTAACCATTTTTAGCCAATTTTGGCATAGGGTAAAATGATAGAACATACAACAAATGTTACTGCACTTATTATTGCAACGTTCTTTAATTTTCATTCTAATGATTTTTTGCTTCAGTATTCATTAGAGGAGCCACTTGCTCATCATATTCATAATCATATACCTCATTTTGGAGACATAAGAACTATAGATCCTACCAAAACCATTCCTGAAATTAACATCAAAACTATTAATATCGTAGCAAGCATTTTTTCTAGAAAAAATAAATATTTCGTCGAACTATGATAATAATTCTGTCTAGAAATTCAAGTATATGTTGTTTTTTGGAATAATCTTAGTTTATTATAGCGAAATTAACTATAAGGTAGCAGATTCATATTAAAACTATTCAGATGAAAATATATAATAGAGTGTTTTTGATTTTCTCCATTTGTTTAGGATCGTCAGGCTTAGTAAGCAATTGAATGGTTTGTATTATAATCATTATTAGTATGATAAATGACAATAGTCAGATAGCTCGATTTATGATTTGATAGAAAAGAGGAATGTTTCTTTGTGTAAGAACTGATGTTCAGATTTGTCATAAGTTTGTTACGTCCTTTAGAACTTCTGCCTTTTTTCAATATATTGCTTCCACTATTTGTTTGGATCATATAATGGCCAACATTCATAATATATTTCGTCCGATAAGAGTTCAGGCCTTTTTCTTTGTGTCTTCATCTTTGGCAAAAATGAATGTGAATACACGAGAAGCTAATATGATAAACAATACCCCTAAACATAGATATATTGCAATTTTTAGGAAGGGAAACACTACTTTGTCATATAATTCTTGAGCTATATTTCATCATACTATATCTGTGATGTTTGTGTTGTTTCATTGGTTAAATATTCACTCATATATTGTTGTTCAGATGTATTTTGCACTAATTATGAGGACAATTCATAAGGCTCAGTATCATATATATTTCATTCATTCTTCCTTTGCCTTTTCGTCACTTGAAAATAATATTTTGTAAAATCAGAGTATTGACAGTAGTATTCATAGCACTACTATAAGTGGCAACAATACTTTCATGACTTTATCGAAAACGAAGTTTTTTATTCATTCTGTTCATTTTGTAGGTTCGGCTGCTTCTATATTATTCTTTATGCTTTCAGTACTTTTATCCATTGCAGAGTCGAATCTTGAATTGTTTGGTTGTGCAACTATTGGAGGTGGTGGAGTGGCTCATCCTCATCAACCTGATCATTCTGAATCATCCAAGACCATTGCCATGATTGAATTGAATGAAAAAAATACTCAGATTCAGATGGTTAAAATTATTTTCAATGGATTTTTTCTCATTGTTTATTTTTTAGAAATAAATTTATTTGATAGCTTGATAACAAAAAACACTATTTCTTTTATGATTGGAATAGATGGTAAGTGTTTCCACTTAAAATGCATAATTCCATATCTTCATAATATAAGTCATGCGAACAAGAGAATGCTAGTATTTCAAATATTGAAATAAACTAGTGCCAATACTAATATCAATAGTAGTATATACTGAGCTTTGATATGAAATATATCATTGGTATTATAGAGTTTTCTGTAATCAACTTTTTCATTCTCGATGAATGTTTGGATGCTGCCTTGGGGCGCATTTTTAGATAAATAATATAATATAGAACCTGATATGTATCCTCGCACTTCTTCTGGGTTTGTATAAAATAAGCGATTTAGATTTTCTCTAATATTTTTTCCGAAAATCTCTATTCACATTAGTATAGAAACAAATCTTAGGATGATGATTACCACTATGATAACGCTAAATAATAATGTATTTGTGGCTAGAGAAAGTGTGAATATGGTCCACAATAAAATAGCTTCTTTGAGTATAAAATCAGGTTTGTCGAAGTTGTGATTGTCATATCGTAGATATATATTTACGAGGGGGATATATTTCAAAAAAATATTTTTCTTATCTACATTTGCGTCGTCTATGTTTAATTTTTCGTCTATACTTATGTTTGAAAATATTCACACGACTCAAAAAATTATTATTCCTAAAATTACAAGGATTAAAACTTTGGATATTGGATCTAGAACTGATTCTCGATAATAATACTTACTAAGGACTATTGCTATGTAAATTAGAAGTAAAACAGCTACTAATAATCAAATTTTGATGTATCATTCGATAAATTGTTTGTCTTGTGAATTTAGATTGAAACTATTTCTTTTTATCATTCATTTGGTCAGTGGCCAGAAAAAGAATAGACTTGCTAAAGCCATCTGATTTCTAAATGAAATATCTTTTCTTTGATCCATATGTGCATTGAATATAAATTATTTGTTTTTTACATCGGTTGTGATAAATTCTTTCTCTGATGGTGAAGCTAATATTTTGACTGCTATATGTTGTGTACCAGCGAATATAAGTCACTCTCAAATTCCACATGAAACTAATTTTTTTTGTTCTGCTTCTGAAAGTCAGATTAATTGATTTAATGCTCTTATGGAGGAAGTAGATTGTTTCAATAATATTTGTAGTGCTGAGTTGGATATAATAGGTTTACCATATTTGCTTTTGGTGAAATCTTCAATATCTTGAGAAATAGTCGTAATTCAAAGTCAGTATTTCCTAGCTCTTTTTATAATACCAAATAAGAATTCTGCAGAAATTTCGTTTTGCAATAATATCCAAGCCTCATCACAGGCTAGCATTCTTTGTTTTTTGTTGGATCTAACTTTTGTTCGTATAAAATTTAGTACATTGAACATCGCTGGTCTTTTTAATGCGTCTTCTAGATCTCTGATACAGAAAACTGTCATTTTATTGTTTATGTCGATATTTGTATAGTTATTAAATACTTTTCAGAATGTTCAACTTACATATTTACTCAATCTAAGTGCTAATCTTTCTCATCATTCCATACCATTCAATACATTCATTAAGTCTCACATTAATGGTGGTATTTTGCCATCGTAACTTTCATCTTCAAAGGAGAATCATCTCAGGCTATATGTACTTTGAATTGCCTTGTCTAGCA
>JAYSML010000098.1:0-4834 GCA_043724745.1 bacterium | reverse complement strand
CTGTAATATCGAAGGCTGGATTTTTTAATGTATTTTGTACTAAAACTAAATAGGCTGGATCTGAAAGTAAGTTTTCTTTTGTGATTTTTTCGGTAAGATCAGATTTAGTTAAAATTTTATTTGCTAATGATATAATATTTTCTAGGGAATTGTCTTCTCAGAAATGAGAAATTATTTCTTTGACTTGTAGTCAAGTCTTGTTTCAAGAATCTTTGTGGTTGATAAATCAATTTAAATCAAAATCAGTGATAGCGTTGATTATTGTTTTAGTCTCGTTTCTTTTGGATGATTCGATTGTGGATAAATAAGCTTTTGCCTTTGCTAAGTCTTCTTTTTGGTATCATAGAGTTTCTCAGATCTGATAAGTATCTGTTTCAAATTTATTTGATTGTTGTTTTATATATTTTTCTTGTTCTTTTGCTTTTTTACTAGAGCCGTCAAAGCTTGTTTTTACATCATTTACAGAACCTTCTTGTTGAATGATAAAAAATAGTCTTCTAAGGGTCTGATTTTGTCAGTTCATAGCTTGGTAATATAGTTGGTTTAGTTTTTGTAATCTTCTTGCGTCACCCTCTTTTATTGTAAGTCACTTTATCCTATTGGGTTCCATTCGATTTTCCTTTGTGAAGCTTAGTGAACTTGGATTGGATGCAAAATAGTCTAGAATATCTTTTTCTATTGATTTGTCATTTATGGTTTTTCTATCTATATTTGCTATAGTTCTAATGAAAAATCTAATTTCTTTTCTCTCTTGTGAACTTAATGATTCGCTGTTTAAGAATTTTATAACATCCTTTGATGCTCTTTTCATTTCTTGTGTAGTCAATTCTTCTGTAGATGTTTCTTTTTCCTTGTCTATTCAAAGATCTTGGTCGTTTTGGATTTTGTAAGCATTTGCGCCTTGTCATTCTGATTTGTATGTTCAGTTCATATAGGCTCAAGTAATATGATTGTAGGTTTGATCTGCCGAGGAAAAATAGTTTTCAAAAGTTGTTCAGGCTGGTAGATCTCATTTTGTCATTTCTTCGATTTTTTGTTGATATGCTTTCTGTAAGTCCTTATCTATATCTGTTTCTTTGATTCATTTGTTTTGATCGATGATTGTCTGTTTATCTTTGAGTAGTTGTGTATTTAATGCCTTACTAAATGATTCATAGCTGAAAAATCATAGTTTTCACATATTTAACCCAAAGCTAGAAACTTTTTTTCTATCTATGGATCAATCTCAATTTGTGGCAAAATCTCTAATTGTTTTTTCGACGTCTATTATGCTTGATTTTAGGGCTGCTTCTTCTAGTTTAGCTTTTTGTTCTACTGATTTATCTGTTTCTATATCTTTTGTTTTTGTTTCATCGGCTGTTTTTGGTGCGATAATTGGTGATACTAGCTTTTCTTCTTTGTTTTCTACTGATTTATCTGTTTCTATATCTTTTGTTTTTGTTTCATCGGCTGGTTTTGGTGTGATAATTGGCGCCACTAATTGTTCTTCTTTTTTTTCTGTCTCTTTATTGTGTGAGTTAGCGTATGTTTTTAAATTATTGAATGTTCGTACTCAGAAGAATCAATCAGCATTATTTTCTTTATTTTTATCTTTCTCAATCATTCCGATCTTTGTCTGAAATTCTTTTACTTCTCATTTATTTAATAATCATATTAATTTATCTCATCCTTCTATATTGTTCAATAGTGTTGATAGTCCATTTATGTCTTCTTTTGTTATTGACTGGTATTTTCAATCAATTTTTGTTTGATAAAATTTAAATGTTTTTGGTAAATTCAATGATTCGGCTTTTACTTCTGCTTTTTCCTGTTTTGCTAGTTCAGGCTGTTTCTCATCTACTTTTTGTTCTTGTATGTTTGTTTGTTTGGATTCAGGATTAGTGATTGATTTATTTTGAAATTCTTTGAATTCTTTTGAGGATTTGTCTATATTTCGGAAATCCTTATCTAATGTTGGAGTTCAGTTTTCTAGAGGATCTGTACCATATAGAAAAACAGCCAGAGTTTCTAATTCTTTTTTGTCTTCACCATCTGGTAGAGAGTTATAGACTAATTTCAAAGCATCTTTGATCTCTTTGTTGTCGCTAATAGCTTCTTTTGTTTTTCCGTTTAGATACTCTTTTATTTTTGTATCGTTAACGGACTTGTCTTCGACAAAATCTTTGAGCTTTTTCGCATCATCCACAGAGACTCATTCAAATTTGATGTTCTCTAATTTGTTTGGAATCTTGTCTTGTTTACTTTCTGGCGCCATTTTTTGACATAATATTTTAAAAATAGAAGGAATTACATATCTGATAATATTTTATCTAAGTCTTGTTCTAGGTTGTTTGACTCAGATTTATTTTCTTTTTCTTTGATTTGGCGGATAAATTCTACTGCGTTTTGTAGTTTTTGTTTCTTGTTTTCGTCTTGTATAGTGCTTACTGTGCTACTAAAGACGGAGAATATTTTGTCGATTTGTTCGTTATCTAGAGTGTTGTTATTCATCAGCACTAGAAATCATTTGGCAGGTTCCCAGATGTCTTTTACTTTCTCTAAGAATTTAATGATGTAATCATGCTTTGTCATTTTTTGATGTAATTAATTAAACATACTAAATTATAAACAAAAACATTTCTAATGAGTAAATTCAGGACTTTTTGATAAAACATCTACTTGTGTTATTGTTTGTTTGTTATATAATAATTGTTTTTTGTGACATAAAAATTATAGAAGATTAAAAATAAATCATTGACAAAATAAATAATATCATTATAGTAGACGTACTATCCAGTACTATTATGTTTTTTGGGTGCTGTAGTTTACATTTTAACCCATTTTGAAATATGAAAAATAACTTGTTGTCAGTTAATAAGCCAAAGGCTACTATATCAAAACAAAATATAAAGAATATTTTGGGTGCTGCTGCTTTGTCTGTAGTTGTTTTGTTGGCTGGAAGTCCTAGTGAAAGTAAGGCTCAATCTATTTCTGGTAAACCCAATAAGGGGCAATTATCACAAGAATTATTAGATAAACAGAAGATGGAAAGAATTATGAAATATATTACTATCGATGGTAAAAAGATTGATAGTTTGAGGGTTAATAAAATCCAAGAAAAGGTAAATAATTTTGAGATATGATTTGATTATGAATTTAAGAATAAGGAATGAGAATTGATTGGGACTTATCCTGTGAAAATAGATGTTTCTGTCCAGGATGTTCAGAATAATTATTTTGTAAAATTTGAAGAATTGAGCGTTAGTTGAATAAAAATGGAAAACGAACTTAGAATAAAAAAGATAAATGTTTTTGATATCGGCGTGACGCAGTGAATTGACGATCAGAAGAATTTTGATATTAGATTTATTTATGATGAGAAAAGAAGTTTGGAAGAATTAGATAAAAAGATACTCTCTTATGATGTAACAAATTCTACTAATATAATTAGTAATCCCGAATTGGAGAATACACAACTTATAGGATTGAATAATATATCATTGTCTAAAGAAGTTGTACATGGTGTGGATAAACAAATTTATAGACCTATATTTTTACAAGAAGATGGCCAATACCGTGAGATTTGAAAAATTATTTTCGATGATAAGTGAGAGATAGATGTAGAAAAAACACAGGCTGAAATTAAGGATTTTACTGTTTTGAATACAGAGATATCGCTAAATTTAGATCTAAGTAAAAATAGTTTCGGTATAAAAGAGGCAGATGTAGATACACTTACAAATAAAGTTAAATGACATAGAAAAGCTATCAAACAATATGTAGAAAATACTAGAATATGAGATCCAAAAATATTTGAATGACTTAATAATATATGATGAGTATGGTCTAAAACAAATCTTATAAATCTAAGTATTATAAATGATACCTATGGATTACAATGGTGAAAAACTAGTGATGATAGTTTCAAATTCTTGTTTAGTCAGGAAAATAAAATAAAATTTAAAGATTATAAATGAGAAGCGACAGATAAATATACTGTAAATATCAATAGTGGTGATAAGTCTATATTTAAGGAAGTAAGTATTGTGGAAGGGGCTAATAATTTAGGAAAAATGGTCATTACTAATGAGGATTCTGAATCTATTTCTTATAATCTATTACCAAATTTGGCTTGAGAGGTTCCTAGTTCTATGAAAGCAGCAAAATTAACTGATGCTAATGCACAAAAATGAGTTGGATATTTCAAAGAAAAAGGAGAAAAGGTTTCGTTCATTCCTGCATCAAAGAATAAAAATAACGAATGGAAGCTCTGAAATCTATCTGAGAACGTAAATACTAGTGATTTGTTTGATGAGAATATATTAAAGTGACATAATCTGAATAGTTATAACCTGACTTTGGCAGATCTATACAAAAGCTATGAAGAGCTTATGAAAAAAACCTGAATTGTTCTCAATGCTAGAAAGGTAATAAAAATAACTAATGATAAGTGAAAAAATGTATATCGCCAAATAAAACAAGAATCTGAATGATCTGATTTTGTAATTTTTACTGATAAAGAATTGGAAGAAAAGGCATTGGAGTCTAACCAAGTACTTAGTGAAAATCTAAATATTTTAAGAACTATAACTAATACAAAACTATTATACAAAGATGGAGATCAAGAGTATGACTTCCATGATTATATATGATGAAAGGAATGAATAGGACTTCATTCATTAAAATCTTCAGAGACAGTGGAATTTATAAAGAAAAATCCAGCAGATGGAGTTAGAAATATTTCAAGATTACTTACTCGATGAGAATGAGTATGAGAGGAAAATAACTCACAAGAGATTGGCTTTATCGTAAAATGAAATAAAATCGAAATAGATTGAAAAAAATGACTTTTCTG
>JAYSML010000097.1:0-6501 GCA_043724745.1 bacterium | reverse complement strand
AGCTAAAATCAATTTCTTCAGTAGGCTCTTGTAAGAAAATCAAATTATAAGTCAGGCTAGATAATTTCATTTTTCACATTTACAGTCTATACAAGTTTCAAAATTTTTGGAAAACCTATGACAATATGGGCAAATATCCGGATGAGAAACAAGTGATTTTTTGCATTCACTACATAGATATTCCCCATTTTCCCTGCATCCAATACACACTCTAGGAAACAATAAATCCAGGATTTTCATTTCACTATAAATGATAAAATACTTATTGCTTAATTATTTAAATTCTTTTATCAATAAAAAACCTCCGCGACTTAGTGGAGGGCTTTTCCCCACGAAATTGCGAGGTCAAAACTTATTTTAATTCAAGTTATTATTTCTTTATAATTGCTTCTATTGCTGCGAAACTAGCGTCTTCTTTTTCGTTTACAAGTACATACAATTCATCGCCAGGTTTACCTTTGAAAAAGCTTACAGCGGCTTGATTTAGGAAATAATTTTTACCATCATCAGTCACAGCTACAAATTTATTATCATCAGTCTTGGATAAAACGGCTCTTATATGTTTTCTTTCTATTGGTTGAATCAATTTATATACGAATTTACCATCATCCAAGATTTTTAGCTTCAATATATCTCCTGGTACAAGCTTAGTTTTACTAGAATAATTCAATGGAACAGGATATTTTTTCTGATCTACTCATACCATGAAATAGCCATCAAATTTTCATTCTACTACTTCAGCATTCTCTTCTGTATAAGATTTTAGTTCATCGGATCACATCACATTATCATTTTCTTTTTCTGTAGATGTTAAGCTATCTGAATTTTCTGGATCAAATTTACTCAATTGATTCAAAACAATTTTCACTCTTTTGAAATCATTTTCCATTTCTCACAAAACATTCTGTACAAATTGTATCATTTGTGCATGTTTTTTCATTAGATCGTCTTTTGTTGTTTTGGGTGCTTTAGCTTTTGTTTTTGTTTCTGTCATTTTTTGTTTAAATATAAATTAAATAAACTTTACTGAGTTAATTATAGTATTTTCCATATATTTTGCAAATTTTCATCAATAAAATTTATAAACAAAGTTTTATATACAAAATAAGCAAAACCAGATCAAGAAAATTCACGAGGAGTTTTTTTCAAATAAAGTCTGGTCGAATGAGATCTTTATTTAAAAAGTTTAAATGAGTTATCTTGATTTTTTAAAAACATAGTATATACTAAGTCCAACCTACACAGACTTTATTTTCCAATACAAAAATAATGAATAAAAAATATAGTAACATCAATCCGAAAGCAGAGAAAAAAATAGTAGAACATAAAAAAAATCTTAGCCGGTTTGTAGGGGATATAGGAAGTAAACTAATTATTGCGATGATTCTTTGTTTTTTAGTCATGGCTATAACATGAGTTCTGAAGTTTCGTGAATTATTAAGACCTCTTAATATACCATACGACAAATTGCCAATGCAACAAATTACCATACTTCATGATCGGACAGGTATTATCATACTTATATTGATTGTTATACATCTTATTGTAAAAAGGGGATGGCTTATATCTTTTTTTAAAAATAATAGAGAATTTAGAAAAAATTTTATTACACGATCATCAATAGTTTTGATTTTCATATTTGCTTTTTTGACAGTACCTTTAATTAATTATGACAGTTTTTTCTCGACGTCAAAAGAAATTAGAACCTTAAATAGGGTCTCAGTTAATTGATACACGGGCAAAGACTTATCATCCATTTCCAGTCTTTCAGATTTCCGTGAAAATTCTATCAAAGGTACACAATATATTGATATCAAAAATTATCATCTAGATATCACAGGTATGGTTGATAGAAGATTAAATATGGCATATAATCAGGTTTTGAAACATAATCAATATTCCAAAGTTGTTACACTACATTGTGTAGAATGATGGTCGGTGAAAATATTGTGGGAAGGAGTTTTATTAAAAGATTTATTAAATGAGGCAGGTATAAAGACATGAAGTAATACAGTAATATTCAGAGCGTACGATTGATATTCGTCCTCTTTGTCTTTGGATTATGTCATGAATAAAAATATTTTATTGGCATACAAAATGAATGGGATAGTTATTCCACCAGAAAGATGATTTCCATTTATGGTAGTTGCAGAAGACAAATGGGGATATAAATGGGTAAAACGGTTGACAGAAATTGTAATTTCAAATGATCCAACATATAAGGGCTATTGGGAACACGGATGATATAACCAAGAAGGGAATCTTACATGACCAATATTCGAACCATTTTAATTATACTCACGATTTCAAAAGTTGCAAGTTTTTTAAAATAGAATCAGTTTGAATAAAGTTTTTATTTTAAAATTTTAAATGACTTATCTTGAATTTTTTAAAACATAGTATATACTAAATTCACTTCATGGTTCTTCTATATTTTTATTTATTTCATTCATCAGATGAAACCAATAAATAAAGAATATAATAAGCTTACGCCAGAAGAAGAGGAGGTTATAATACACAAATGAACCGAAGCACCATTCTCTGGTAAGTATAACGATTTTCATGAAAATGGAGTTTTCGTTTGTAAAAGATGTGGCGCACAGTTGTATTTATCAAAAGATAAATTTGATTCAGGTTGCGGATGGCCAAGTTTCGATGATGAAATACCATGATCAATAAAAAGAATCCTAGATAAGGATTGAATAAGGACAGAAATAGTTTGCAGTAATTGTAATGCGCATCTAGGACATGTATTTGTAGGTGAAAATTTAACACCCAAAAATATTCACCATTGTGTAAATTCACTTTCTTTAGACTTCAAAAAAAAATATAAAAATACTCAAAAAGCCTATTTTGCAGGCTGATGTTTTTGGTGATTAGAATATCATTTTGAAAAACAGCCTGGCGTAATTTCTACCAAGGTCGGTTATATGTGATGAAACATACCAAATCCTAGCTATGAGCAAGTTTGCTACCAAGATACTGGACATCTAGAAGTTTTGGAGATTATCTTCGATACAAAAAAACAGTCTTTTGAGGAACTAGCAAAACACTTTTTTGAAATTCACGATCCTACACAAATTGATTGACAGTGACCCGATATTGGCGATCAATATCATTCTGTTATTTTCTATATAAATAATAAGCAGAAAAGTATTTCAAAAAAGCTAATAGATATACTCAAAAATAAATGATATAATGTTGTAACCAAAATTAAAGCTGCGACTACCTTCTGGGAAGCAGAAGTATATCATCAAAAATATTATTCCAAAATCAACTCTTTACCTTATTGTCATATTTATACCAAAAGATTTTAGTTTCCAATCATAATGCTACATAGAGTTGTTAAAATGTGTTTTTTATAGTTGAATTTCTAGCTTATATCCTTAATATCCAAACCACAAATGGCTCGGTCGTTTAGTGGATAAGACACAGTCCTGCGAAGACTGGAACCCAGGTTCAACTCCTGGTCGAGCCAAAAAAATATAAAGACTGAAATTAATTCAGTTTTTTTGATTGTTCTTTTATACTACTAGTATTGACTTTCGATTGTAAATATGTATACGGTAAATCAAACCAAAAATAAAAAAGTCCCATGAGAAAATCATTAGTTGTAATTGCGAATTTAATGTATTTTGCTACGGATTGTGAAGTTGGTCTAACAGGAAGATCAATAGAGTGTTGTAGTATAGACATAGAATGTAAACTACTATTATTAGTTGCCGATATAAAGGATAAATGTTATAGCCTGGATATAACCCTAGATGGTCTTGATAAAATTTGTTCTATCACAGAATTAGATCTTGTACATGATGAATTTCTAGTAGATGAATTATTCGTTCTACTCACCGGAGCAGAGGAGAGAGAAAAATACTTCGAGTACTGAAATGCTTCAAAAAACGGGTTGGTTTTTCCTTCCCGTTTTTGTTTTTATTGTTTTTTATAGGTAACTGTTATTGACTTTGGTTTTGAAATGTATATAAGGGTCAAACCAAAAACAAAAAAGACTATTATGAAAAAATCATTGAGTACGGAGATTACAAAATTATTACATCAGATGCTTGAATTCGAGATGGGTGCTACCGATGCAAACATCAAAACGATCAAAAACATCGTGGCTCACCACCTCGATAAGTTAATCTACGATATCAAGAATCAAAAGTTTCTCTTGGATGTAGGACCTAATGAGTTGTTAAGACTCCAAGTATTAACCTCATCAGCTCTCAATACACACCAGGAACTTGGCGCTGTATTACTGGGTCTTCTTACGGCTGAGGAAGAAAAGAAAAAATACTTCGAATCGTAAATATTTAAAATGCGATTCAAAAAAACGGGTTGGTTTTTCCTTCCCGTTTTTTCGTTAATTCACCTCTTTAGCGGCATAAATTCAATCTTCTCGTTTTATGTAATTGTTGGCATCTTATTTATTTTGAATCTCTTTTTTTCTGGAAAAAAAGCAAATAGACGATAGGTAATATACCAACTGTATTGATAATAAGTAAGAAAATGAACCAGGTTAGTTGGTTGTTTCTTCATGCTCTCCATAGAGCAATAGCTTTCCAAACAGCATCTCGTAAACCTAGCACGACTATCAAAGCCACTAGACTTACACCGGTTACTCAAAATAAACTTGTATTCATCAGGGTAGTTACGCTACCAGACATAGCAGAAATAATTTCAGGAGTCATTTTTTATAATAAGAAATAAAAAATTAATCATTCTGTATCCACCATTTTTGATTTATCACATCTTCCCATACATACTCGCATTCCATCTTTCATCAATTCCTCATTATAGTTTTGGCGGATCCTATATTATCTTTTTTGCAGGTTAGCATTACAGGATTTATACCCAATTTTTTTGCTTCTGCAAGAGCTAGTTTCAATGCCTCGCTAGCATATCCTTTTCTCCTTTCGCTAGATCTGATACCGTATCATATATGTCAGCCATGCATAGATAATGTACCAACTAATTCATGACGAATATGTATTCACCCAACAAGCTTATCTTCCTGATCCAATATAAAAAACAAAGATGCTGAGGTATATCAAGGTTTCAGATTTTTTCATTCGCTATAGTTTTGAACCCTCGTAAGAAAATCTTCATAACCTTCTCCTTCTTTAATCTGTATTGCCATTGGAATAATTTCTTCTCCATTATCGGAAAATTCTTTTAGCATATCCAAATGTTTTTCTTTATGTAATGATGATGGAATTTCTAAATGGATCATTTTATAGATGAACATATAAAAAATTATTTCAATTTTCATATCATCAAAGTGGCCAACCGTCATTTAGCTTTTTCATTTGTTCAGTGTTTTGTATTAAATTTTTCTGTTCAGTCTACACCACATAGTCACAATATTTTATCATCTCATCCTGGATGTTTACCAAAAGCAGATGTGATATCATATACATTACCATTTATCGTAGTCCAACAATCTGCTTGAGTCGCATGCGTAGCTACATTAGCTAGAGTGTACTCAATAGTGGGACTTGTTGTGCCAGTATTTGTAGTAGCATCAGTAGGAGTAGTGGTTTTTGTACTGCATCATGCCAGCACTATAGCAGATAATAAAAGTAATGATAGTTTAATATTTTTCATTGTTTAAGGGGTAAGTAATAAATATAATTTTATATTTGATTTTAGCCTAAGCTAAAGTTTAGTTTCTATTTTATAAATTTTTAATCCACTAAAATTCTACCTGCTCATGTTTTTTCTATCTTTCACATCTTAATAAGTAATGGTTCTACATCTTCTTCCACGGCTTTCTCATTTATTCCCATCTGCAAAGATATTGCCTTCACTCACATCGGTCTATCAGAATCCGCTAATACTTCCAAATATTTCCTATGCAGAGGAGTGATACCACCATCTTCTATCTTTAGATATTCCAAAAAATCCTGCCGTAAACTTCCACTAAGTTCCATTTTAGCGCCATTTTTGCTCACTACATAATCTCTGATTTTCACACATAGATTAAATATATTTCTAGGTACTGAATCAGATTTTTGGCTTATTCATTCCAATAATCAATTCTCGAATTTAATTGCATGACTGAGTAGATATTTTTTGATAATTAATTGTTTTTCACTTGGAGTATATTCCATGAAATGAAACTGATATACAAATCTATTTTTCAGTGGTTGTGAAAGTGATTCAGATTTGGTAGTTGCTCCCACAAGTGTAAATGGATTTAATGGTATCCTTACATTTCATCACTCTGGCATCACCATATCTATCATAAAATCTTCCATCGCGATATACAAAATCTCCTCAATAGTAGGCTTCAATCTATGTATCTCATCTATAAAAAGTACATCTCCTGGTTCCAAAATATTTAATATACTGATTAGTTCAGCAGGTTTGCTGATAGCATATCCTGTGACGGATTTAATGCCAGTATTACATTGCTTGGATAAAATATGTGCCATAGTAGTTTTCCCAAATCCACTTGGTCAGGAAAACAATATATGACCTATAGCTCACTTTCTTTTTTTT